>JAISQQ010000120.1 GCA_031274075.1 Accumulibacter sp. | reverse complement strand
ATTGAAGAAACGGGCGGGATCAGACCCTGCGAAGCGGAAAAGATTGGAATCGGCGGCTGACGCCGCCGAGAGAGAGTTTTGCTCACTTGACACGGGCTGGCTAATGGGTGTCCCCTATTATTTCCCAGCAGTTCCCCCGTCCCTTCTACATACGCCTCCAGCGCGTCTCCCGTGGTCTTCCGGCGGGTGTTGGTTGCCCAGGTCACCATCCCATCGCCGGTAGCCAGATCCGGGGTGCCCCATGACGTCGCATATATGGAATCCCATTCATTCACGCTGTGCGTGTAATTGGCCTTGAGCGCCCAGTTCCCGGATAATTGCTGTTCCAGATACAGATTGGCGCGCGTGTCTTCCGACTTCATCCGGCCATCGGGCATGCCGAAGAAGGTGGAACGGCTCCAGCCCCAGTCACGCCCGTATGGCGCGGTGAGGAGTCCCGCGAAGTTTTTGTTCAGGCGGTCTTTCTGGTATTGCAGGGACAAGCCGATGACGGTGCTGGTGGTAGGCCGTGCCTCGATAACGCCGTAGAGGGCTTTTTTATCCGAGAACCCGTAGTCGACGTAGGAATCGCTGTCTTCAGAGACGAGCACAAGCCGGCCCCGGAGCGCGCCCGACAACGCCAGTGGCCCGGAAAGGTCGGCGACCAGCCGTCTTTGATCCCAGGAACCCAGCCCGGCTTCGATCTGCCCCTGAAAGCTTTCCGTCGGGCGTTTGCGAATCAGGTTGATGGTGCCGCCCGGCTCGCCCGCGCCGGTCAGCAAACCCGCCGCGCCCTGCTGGATTTCAATGTGGTCGAGAAAGGCGCTGTCCGCAGTGACATTGATGAGGCGCTCACGCCCGTGGTGGAAGGATTGGCCATGCCGTCGTACTTGTTCTGCATATCAAAGCCCCGGCTCTGATAATAAGTGCTCAGACCAATTCTTTGCACGGAAACGCTGCTGGTGTTTTGCATCACTTCGTCGAGCGTATTCAACCCGAAATCGTCCATCTGCTGCCGGGTGACGACGGTGACGCTCTGCGGCGTTTCGCGCAGCGAGAGCGGCAGCTTGGTGGCGAGGGTGGTGGCCTGCGGGGTGTAGCCGCCGGTGTATTCGGTGCGCGTCTCGCGCAGCGATTCGCCGGTGACGTCGATGGTGGGGAGGGTGACCTCTTCCCTGGGGGTGACTCTCAGCCGGTATTCCCCGGTCGCCGCGTCGCGCACGGCCTCCAGGCCCGTCCCGGCGAGCAGCGCGTCGAGCGCGGCGCGGACGCTGCGCGCGCCGCGCACGCCCTGGGTACTCACGCCGCGCACCAGCTCCGGCGCGGCGGCGAACAGCAGGCCCGATTCGCCGGCCAGGCGCGCCAGCGCCGCGTCGAGCGGCCCGGCGGGAATGTCGTAGACGCGCGCCGCCGGCCCGGCCTGCCCCGTCTCCGCCGCCGCGAGGGCCTGGACGGCGGCAAGCCTGGGCCGCGCGAACGGCGGCGGGGGATGAACGGTGGAACGGCTTGGTGCGCAACATGATGGTCTTTTCCTCGTGAAGTGGAACAACAAAAACGACCGCCCCGCCGCCAGCCTCCGATTCTTCCATTTCTCCATTCCCCGGAAGGCCGATCCGCGTTTCGCGGTCTCTCATCCCCTTAATCGAATGAGAGGCCCAAAAGCGGAACCGTTTTTGGGGGAAAGTGAAAAAATATTTTTGGGGGGTGAGGGGGGGTTAGGAGCGTGGGAAACCGATTGCCGGCTTGGCGCGTGATGGGGGACTCCTGGGAACGCGGGGCGCCAGCCCCGCAACGGCGTTGGGGATCATGCCGCCGCTGTTGCGGGGTTGGCGCCCCGCGCTCCCAGGGAGGCGCGCACTTTCCGCCGGTTCCACGAATTTCGTAGGGCGGGAAAGCGCAGCGCCTCCCGCCGGTCGTTTTCTCCGGCGCAGCCGCCGCTTATGTCGTGCGGCGCTTCGCGCCGGAGTTTACGACTGGATTCCGGCTTGCGCCGGAATGACGGGGAGGTTCAGATGGCGGGGGACAAAGGACAGTGCCGTCTTGAACAGACGCGGCGCGTTGCGCCGGAGTTTACGACCGGCGGATTGCATCCGCCCTACGTGGCACGTCGTCCCGGCGCAGGCCGGGACCCAGTTCGTTTTCTCCGGCGGCGCTGCCGCCGCTGTTGCGGGGCGGAAGCCCCGCGCTCCCAGGCGGGTGACAGGTGGCAGGTAACAGGGAACAGGGTTTACCGGCGCTTCGCGCCGCAAATACCTGCCCCCTGTTACCTGCCACCCGTCACCTGTCTCACCTGCCATCAACGCTGATCCACCACGGCAGCGGGCGGCGGACGCGGATGGAGATGACGGATTCGAGCATGGCGAGGGTGCGTTCGGGGTCGTTGGCGGGGTAGCTGCCGAAGACGCGCAGGCTGGCGGCTTCGGGCGCGAGGCTGAGGTGGCCGGGGTAGTGGCGGCGCAGTTCTTGCACCAGCTCGGCCAGCGGGATGTTCTGGGCGACGAGGAGGCCGCGCGTCCAGGCTTCGCGGGCGGGGTCCGCTGGTTCCAGGGCGGTCGGGCCGTCGTCGCCGAGGCGCGTCTGCTGGCCGGCGGGGACGATGACGCTGACGCCTGTCTGGGCGCGCGCTTCGACCGCGCCGTGGTAAACGGCGAGCAGGGTTTGCGGGCCGTCGAGGCGCACGGTGAAGCGGGTGCCGAGCGCTCGCAGGCGTCCTTGCGGGGTATCGACGAGGAAGGGGCGCGCGGGTCGGCGGCGGTGTCGATGAGGATTTCGCCGGCGACGAGGCGCAGGCGGCGCTGGCTGGGCTGGTAGTGTTCGTTGAAGGCGCTGGCGGCGTTGAGCCAGACGCGGGTGCCGTCGGGGAGCGCGATTTGGCGTATTTCGCCGCTGGCGGCGCGGTGGTCGGCGAGGCGGGCGAGCGCCATGCCGGGCAGCGGGGTGTGCCGCCACGCGGCCCAGCCGAGCAGCCCGGTGGCGAGGCCGAGGGTGAGGTGGCGGCGGCGGGCGAGGCGCTCGTTGGCCGTGCGGTAGGCGTCGGCGGCGGCGCGCGGGTCGGGGCTGGCCTGGAGCGGCTCGAAGCGGCGGCTGACGCGTTCGACGTACTGCCAGGCGAGGCGGTGTTCTTCCGCGCCGTCGAGCCAGGCGCGCCAGCCGCCGCGGTCGGCGTCGCTGGCTTCGCCGGAGCGCAGCAGCGCGAACCATTCGGCGGCCTGCTCCATCGCCGGGTGCGGGGCCGCCGGCGGCGGCGGGGGTAGGACGAGGCCGGCGGGGTTCATGCTGTGTCCGGGGCGCGGCGAAGCCGGTCGGTCGGCGTCGAGGGAGGCGGGGCGGCGGCGGGGAGGCACGGCGGCGGTTCGGCGGCCAACTGGCGGGCTTCGAGCCGCAGGCAGTGCAGCATCGCCCGGGCGACGTATTTGCGCACCATGCGCGCGGATACGCCGAGTTCTTCGGCGACTTCGCGGTCGCTCATGTCGCAGGCGACGGCCATCACGAAGGCGCTGGCGGCCTTGGGCGGCAGGCTGCGCAGCATAGCGTCGATTTCCCGCAGGGCTTCGAGCACCATCACCTGGCGTTCGGCCGAGGGCATCTGTTCATCGGGCCGGGCGGCGAGCGCGTCGAGCCAGGCTCGTTCGATCTGGCGGCGGCGCTGGAGATCGACGCACAGGCCGCCAGCCATGGCGCGCAGGTAAACGCGCGCCTCGGGCCGGCTGCCGAAACGGCGCGGCGCGGCCAGCAGGCGCAGGAAGGCGTCGTGCGCCAGGTCGGCCGCGTCGGCGGCATTGCCCAACCGCCGATGCAGCCCCCCCTGCAACCAGGCGTGATGGTCGCCGTAGAGGATTTCGACAGGTGAAAAGGACGCATGCTCGAACGCGTTCACAATCAGGCTCCCGTACCGCGTGTCCGGTTTGTCATATGCGGATGTCAATGCAAATACGAATTGTTATTAGTCTACGTTGGTTTGAGGCGTTTGG
>JAISQQ010000269.1 GCA_031274075.1 Accumulibacter sp. | reverse complement strand
TTAGTACGAGAAATGCCTTGATCCCAAAAACCTCAATTCAAGCCCTGGGTGAAGGTAGGGCGGTTTCTCCGAAACCGCCGCCCCCCGGCGCGCTCGGAGAGCGCGCCCTACCCTGGATGATCCATCTGCTTCTCAAACGTCTTTCTGATTTCTCAAACAGCTTCTGAACGAAAGGACCCCCATGCCCAAATTTGCCGCCAACCTGTCGATGATGTTCAACGAAGTTCCCTTTCCAGAACGCTTCGCCGCCGCCGCCCGGGCCGGTTTCAAGGCCGTCGAGTTCCTCTTTCCCTACGATCACGCGCCCGCCGAGATCGCCGCCTGGCTGAAGGAAAACGGACTGCGGAACGCCTTGTTCAACCTGCCTCCCGGCGATTTCGCCGGCGGCGAGCGCGGCATCGCCTCCTTGCCGGGGCGCGAGCGGGAATTTCGCGACGGCGTGGCCAGGGCCGTCGACTACGCGCTGGCCCTGGAGACGCCCACCGTGCATTGCATGGCCGGATACTTTCCCGCCGGCGGCGACCGCGCCCGGCACCATGCCGTGTATGTCGAAAACGTGCGCCATGCCGCGCAGGAGATGGCCAAGCATGGCCGGACGCTGGTCATCGAACCGATCAATCACCGCGACATGCCCGGCTACTTCCTCAACACGCAGGCCCAGGGACACGCCATCCGCAAGGAGATCGGCCTGCCCAACCTCAAGGTGCAGATGGATTTCTACCACTGCCAGATCGTCGAGGGCGACCTGACGACGACCTTCAAGGACAATTTCGCGGGCATCGGCCACGTGCAGATCGCCAGCGTTCCGGAGCGGCACGAGCCGGACGAGGGCGAGGTCGACTACCGCCACATCTTCAGGCTGCTCGACGAGACCGGCTACGAAGGTTTCGTCGGTTGCGAATACAAGCCGCGCGGGCGGACCGAAGACGGCCTGGGCTGGTTCAAGGAGATCGCGCAATGAAAGTGCTGATTACCGGTGGCGGCGGCTTTCTCGGGCGGCGTCTGGCGGCCCGGCTGCTGCGATTGGGAACGCTCGGGAACGCCGCGTCGCACGTGGAGAAAATCGAACGGATCACCTTGTTCGACAAAGTTCCGGCGTCCGGATTCGACGATCCGCGGATCGAGGTGGTGACCGGCGATGTAAACGATTCCGCAACGCTGGCCCAGGTCATCGACGCCGAGACGGCTTCCATATTCCACCTGGCCGCCGTGGTCAGCAGCCAGGCCGAGGAGGATTTCGACCTGGGGCTGTCGATCAACGTCGACGCCTCGCGGCGGCTGTTCGAGCTGTGCAGAAAACTCGGGCATCGTCCGAAAGTGATCTTCGCCAGTTCGGTGGCCGTCTATGGCGGCGCCTTGCCCGATGTCGTGCGGGACGATACCGCGCTGGCGCCGAAGTCGTCCTACGGCGTGCAGAAGGCCGTGGTCGAACTGCTGCTTTCCGACTACAGCCGCAAGGGATTCATCGATGGCCGCGCCTTCCGCCTGCCGACGATCTCGGTCCGCCCGGGCAAGCCGAACAAGGCCGCCTCGTCCTTCGCCAGCGGCATCATCCGCGAACCGCTGAACGGGGAGGAATCGGTCTGCCCGGTGACGCCGGACGAGATACTGTGGCTGATGTCCCCGCGCCAGGCCATCGAATGCCTGATCCACGGACACGATCTCGATGCCGAGGCGTTCGGGCAGCCGCCGGTCATCAATCTGCCGGGCGTCAGCGTCAGCGTGCGCGAAATGGTCGATGTGCTCGGCAAGGTCGCCGGCGAATCCGCCACCCGCCTGATCCGCTGGCAAGCCGATCCGGCGGTCCAGCGCATCATCCACAGCTGGCCCCGGCGCTGGGACATGAGCCGCGCGCAGGCGCTCGGCTTCGAGGGCGACGCGGATTTCGAAAGCATCGTCCGCGCCTTCATCAAGGATGATCAGGGATCAGGGATCAGATGACAGGGATCAGATCAATTTCCGGCGGCTCCGCCGCCGCATGAATCCCTGATCCCTGACCCGCCTATGAAGGCTTTTTCTTTCCTGCTTTTGCCGTTCGCCCTGAGCCTGCTTGCCTGCGGCTCGCCCGCGCCGCGTCCCCTCGCCGGCGCCGCCGTGCGCGTGGAAGCGTCGCCGAATTTCGACGCCCGCCGGCCCAATCTGGTGGTCTTGCATCACACCAGCAACAGCAACCTGGACAAGGCGCTGGCCACGCTGACCGATCCCGGCCGTAAGGTGAGCGCGCACTATCTCGTCGGGCGCGACGGCCAGATCGTTCGGCTGGTCGACGAAAAGGAGCGTGCCTGGCACGCCGGCGCGTCCTGGTGGGGCGGGAACACCGACATCAACTCGGCGTCCATCGGCATCGAACTCGACAACGACGGCTTCGAGCCGTTTGCCGACGCGCAGATCGACGCGCTGCTCGGGCTGCTGGCCGACGTCCTTCAACGCTACGACATCCCCGGCGCGAACGTCGTCGGCCACGCGGACGTCGCGCCGGGACGCAAGACGGACCCGAGCGATCGCTTTCCCTGGCGGCGGCTGGCCGGGCACGGCTTCGGGCTGTGGTGCGACGAACCCCTGCCGCCCGCGCCGGAAGGCTTCGATCTGACGCTGGCGCTCGCCGCGCTCGGCTATTCCCCCGCCGCGCCCGAAGCATCGCGGCAGGCGTTCCTGCGCCACTACGCGGGTGGACGCGAGTATCTGTCCGAAGAGCAGGAAAAGGCGCTGGCCCATTGCCTTTTCAACAGGAAAGTCACGGAAAGCCGTTGAGCACGGCGGATACGAAGAAACGCGAAAGGTGATAAGGGTGTTCCACGTTTCACCTTTGGGTTTTGTTTCATTTTTTGGAGGATCGATCGATGGAAAACAGGCATCTGGAAGGCAAGACCGCATGGATCACCGGGTCCAGCCGTGGGATAGGGCGCGAGATCGCGGCGCGTCTGGCGCGTTGCGGGGCGCGGGTCGTGTTGCACGGATCGTCGGCGGCGGCGCCGAAAGTCGCCGGCGCAAGCTTGGCTTTGCCGGCCATCGCGGATGAAATCCGGGCCGCGCATGGCGTCGACGCCATGTATGTTTATGGCGATCTGTCGCAGGCGGCCGTCGTCAAGACGCTCGCCGCGCAGATTCGCGAACGCTTCGGCGACATCGACATCCTGGTCAACAACGCGGGCGGCGACATCGGGGTGAAGGGCGTGGCGGCGGCCAACGCGGGGAAGCCCGAGCGCAACGACGCGCTCTTTATCGGCGAGGACGATCTGCATACGATCCTGGAGCGCAATCTGATGACCTGCATCCTGGCCTGCCGCGAGGTGGTTCCGGGAATGATCGAGCGCAAACGCGGCTGGGTGGTCAATGTCGGCAGCGTCGATGGAACGGTGGGCAACATCGAAAGAGCCATTTATTCGACCGCCAAGGCGGCTGTGCATGAATACACGCGCTGCCTGGCGGGGCTGCTGCGCCCCCACGGCGTGTATGCCAATGCCGTGGCCCCGGGCGGCACGCTGAGCGAGCGCTTCAAGGTCAGCCGGCCGATCGACGAGGCCATGATGGGGTCGCCGGCGGGCGGTTCGCTGGAGCGTTATGGCTGGCCGCTGGAGATCGCCAGGGCGGTGGAATTCCTGGTTTCGGAGGGGGCGTCGTATATCAGCGGCCAGGTGCTTCGCGTCGACGGCGGCCGGCAGCTCTGGCCGGCGTGACGGTCAGAGGCTGTTCACGATCTTCTCTGGGAGCGCGGGGCTTCTGCCCCGCAACAGCGGCGGTGGTGTCATTTCCGCCGTTGCGGAGCGGAAGCTCCGCGCTCCCAGGAACCCCCACCGCCGTTGCGGGGCGGAAGCTCCGCGCTCCCAGGGAACCCCGTCCCCCTCACGGCGCAACGCGCCGCACGATTCAAAGACCGCCAAATAATAGAGACGGCGGTTGCGCTGGAGAGAACGAACTGGGTCCCGGCTTGCGCCGGGACGACGCGCCATGCAGGGCGGATGCAATCCGCCGGTCGTAAACCTCCGGCGCGAAGCGCCCGGTAACTGGACTGTCCTCTGTCCTCTGTCCTCTGGAATGCCTACCAAGCTTTAGGCGATGAAAATGTATCAACATTCAAGCCAAAAACACTCCAGGGCCGATCAGGCCAACAGGCTGCGGGCGAGATCGAAAAGCAGGTAGAAGTTGAGCAGGGTGATGATCACGCCGAAGGCGATCAGCAGCCAGCGGGTGCCGGGCCGGTTGACGTGCGCGCCCATCACTTCCCGGGACGAGGTGAGGCGGACCAGCAGGTAGATGGTGAAGGGGAGTTGCAGCGAGAGCACGACCTGCGAGAGCACCAGCCCTTGCAGGGTATCCTCGATCAAGAGGATGATCGCCAGCGAGAGAACGAGCACGAGGCTGACCCCCAGCCGGGAATGGCTGTCCTTGATGTCGTAGGGTTCGCCGAACAGGCCGGCGAAAATGCTGCCGCCGGCAATGCCGCCGGTGATCGACGAGGCGATACCGGCGCAGAGCAGGGCGAAGGCGAAGACCAGCGCCGCGCCCTTGCCCAGGATGGGTTCGAGCACCACGGACGCTTGCGAGAGTTCGGCGATTTCGATGTGGGCGTTGAAGAAGGTGTAGGCCGCGACGATGATCATGGCGCTGTTGATCGCCCAGCCGATGCCCATGGAAAAAAGCGTGTCCAGGAATTCGTACTTGAGCTGGCGCTTGATGACCCGTTCGTCTTCCAGCTGCCATTGCCGGCTCTGGATGATTTCCGAATGCAGGAACAGGTTGTGCGGCATGACCACGGCGCCCAGCAGGCTCATCACCAGCACGATCGATCCGTCGGGGAAAGTGGGCGTCACCCAGTGCCGGAAGGTGGCGCTCCAGTCGACCGGTACCAGGTGCAGTTCGTAGATGAAGGAGACGCCGATGATCGAGACGAAGCCGATGATCACCGTTTCGACGCGCTTGTACGAATTGCTGTAGAGGAAGAGCGCGACGAATACGGTGACGCCGGCCGCCGCCAGCTTGATCGGCACGCCGAGCAGCATGTTGATGGCGATGGCCGCGCCGAGCAGTTCGGCGACTTCCGTGGAAATGGCGGCGAGCACCGCCGAGGCGACCAGGGAACGCCCGGTGCGGACCGGCAGGTGTCGCGTGGCCGCTTCGGAAAGGCACAGTCCGGTGGCGATGCCGAGGTGCGCCGCGTTGTGCTGCAGGACGATCAGCATCAGCGTGGAGAGGGTGATGACCCACAGCAAGGCGGTGCCGAATTGCGCGCCGCCGGCAATGTTGGCGGCCCAGTTGCCCGGATCGATGAAGCCCACCGTGACCAGCATGCCCGGTCCGATGTAGCGGAAGATTTCAAACGCGCCCAGCGATGGCGAGTGCTTCGTCTTGTCGAATCGGGCGAACAGGCGGTTCATTTCAGGG
>JAISQQ010000042.1 GCA_031274075.1 Accumulibacter sp. | reverse complement strand
TTCGCCGGGAGTTTCGACGCCGACGGCAATCTGATCGACGAAAAAGTCGCCGCCCAGGTCGGCGCGCTGGTGCGCAGGCTGGTCGCCATAGTCGCGGCGCATCGCTGATCCCGGCCGGGTTTCCTGGGAGCGCGGGGCACCAGCCCCGCAACAACGGCGGCAGCGTCATGGCGCGGGTCAAAAGCGGGGCTGGCGTTCGCGGTTTTGTGTGGGGGAAGGCCGATCGGGTTTCCTGGGAGCGCGGGGCTTCCGCCCCGCAACGGCAGGAATGGCACGACCATCGCCGTTGCGGGGCTGGGGCCCCGCGCTCCCAGGGGAAAATCGCCAGCAGCTTCTCAGGCCGGAAACGCTCTGCCGCGGCCCGACGCCGGGCGGAACGGCGGGAAGCACAAAACCCCCTTCGCCGCCGGGTTTTTTTCGCCGGGAATGCTAAGATGAGTCCAAGGACGTCATGACCGATACTAATTACTGCGCGAAAGGAACCCTCATGTCCGACACTGATCCGCAAGACGTCTTCCTTGGCCGCCAGCCCATCCTCGATCGCCAGCAGCAGTTGTTCGCCTACGAGCTGCTGTTTCGCGGCGCCGGCGCGGAAAAAGGGAAAAAAGGGAACTTCGCCGGCTTTCTCGACGGCAGCCCGGCGGCGGCGGTGATCGTCGATACGTTTACGGAGCTTGCGCTGGCCGAGGCGCTGGGTCCGTACCAGGGCTTCATCAAGGTGGACGAGGGGCTGCTGTTCAGCGAGCGGGTCAAGACGCTGCCGGCGCACGCGGTGGTGCTGGAAATCCTCGACACGGTGGCGCAGACGCCGGAGACGATCGCCCACTGCGAGCAGCTTCGGCAGGCGGGCTACATCCTGGCGGCCCACCTGCGGCCGGAAGCGCTGGACATCGAGGGCAAGCCGCTGCTCGGGATCGTGGAAATCATCAAGCTGGACGTCAGCGGCGCGGAACCGGAACGCCTGAGGCAGATCCTGCCGGTGCTCAAGCCGCTGCGCAAGACCCTGCTGGCGGAAAAGGTCGAAAGCGACGCGCGCATGCGCCTGTGCCACGATCTCGGCTTCGATCTCTTCCAGGGCTATTACTTCGCCCGCCCGAAGGCGATCGAGGGCAAGCGGCTGCAAAGTTCGGAGACGGCGCTGCTGCGCCTGCTCGGACTGATCAGCCAGGACGCCGATACCGCGGAGATCGAGGCGGTGTTCAAGCAGGAGCCGGTGTTGACCATCAGCCTGCTGCGCCTGACGAATTCCGCCGGCAGCGGCCTGAGCACGCGCATCACCTCGCTGCGCCACGCTATCACCCTGCTGGGCCGCCGCCAGTTGCTGCGCTGGCTGCAACTGCTGCTCTACAGCGGCGCGTCGAGTTCGGCCCCGGCGGTCAATCCCTTGCTGCAACTGGCGGCGACGCGCGGCCGCCTGATGGAACTGCTGGTCGACCATACGCCCGAAATCAAGCAGCAGGGCCGCGACCTCGTCGACCAGGCGTTCATGGCCGGCATCCTGTCGCTGATGCCGACCATGCTGGGCGCCGGAGCCAGCGAGCTGCTCTCCCAACTGCCGCTCGCCGCGCCGGTGGTGGAAGCGCTCGGCGAACGCCAGGGCGTGCTCGGCGGCCTGCTGACGCTGGTCGAGGCGCTGGAGGAGGAAGCGCCGGACAAAGCCGCCGCGGCCCTGCAAATCCTGCCCGGCATCGATACCGCCTGCGTCAACGCCTGCCTCGCGCGGGCCTTGCACTGGGCCAACAACCTGGCGCGCTGATCGGGGATCAGATGTCAGGGATCAGATGTCAGGAATCAGATGTCAGGAATCAGGGATCAGTAATATTCGCGGGCGCGAAGCGCCCGGTGACTGAACCGATCCCTGAGCGGGCGGAGAAACCTTAGAAGCTGTTTTAGAAATCAGAAAGACGTTTGAGAAGCAGAGGGATCATCCAGGGTAGGGCGCGATCTCCGAGCGCGCCGGGGGGCGGCATCCAAGGTAGGGCGCGATCTCCGAGCGCGCCGGGGGGCGGCGGTTTCGGAGAAACCGCCCTACCTTCACCCAGTGCTTGAATTGAGGTTTTTTGGGATCAAAGCATTTCTCGTACCCATTTTTTTAAAACAGCTTCTTATACAATGGGCGGACATCGATTTCCGTCAAACGCCCGATACGACATGTCCGAAACCTACAGCTTGCAGATTTTCCTGGGATGCCAGCCGATGTCAGGAATAAGTAATATTTGCGGGCGCGAAGCGCCCGGTAACCGATCTGATCCCTGATCCCTGACATCTGATACCTGATCCGACATGTCCGAAACCTACAGCTCGCAGATTTTCCTGGGACGCCAGCCGATTCTTGGACGCGAGCAGCAGTTGCTGGCGTATGAACTGCTCTTCCGCTCGGGTCCGATCGTCGCCGGCAACGCGGCGCTGATCGACGATCCGGCGCAGGCCACGGCGACGGTCATCGCCAACACCTTCACCGGCCTGAGCGTGGACGAGACGCTGGGGCCTTACCGGGGCTTCATCAACGTCGACGAGCAATTCCTGTTCAGCGATCTGATCGAGGCGCTCCCGCCCGGGCTGGTGGTGCTCGAGATCCTGGAAAGCGTGCCGCCGACGCCGGAAGTCATCGCCCGCTGCCGGCAACTGCGCGCCATGGGGTGTTCCCTGGCGATGGACGACGTGGTCAAGTTCGAGGAAGCCTACCGGCCGCTGTTCGAGCTGGCCGAGATCATCAAGGTAGACCTCCCGGGCCTCGACTCCGCGCAATTGGCCGCGCTGGTCGAACGACTCAAGCCCTTCGGCAAGAAGCTGCTGGCCGAAAAAGTGGAATCGGCGGAGCAGCTCGAAGAGTGCAAGCGTCTCGGCTTCGAGTTGTTCCAGGGCTACTATTTCGCCAAGCCGTCGGTGCTCGTCGGCAGGAAACTCAAGCCTTCGCAGATATCGCTGCTGCGCCTGCTCGGGCTGGTCATGCAGGACGCCGAGACCGGCGAAATCGAAAACGCCTTCAAGGTCGAGCCGGGCCTGGCGGTCAATATGCTGCGCCTGACCAACTCGGTCAGCAACGGCCTGGCGATGCGCGTCACCTCGCTGCGCCACGCCATCACGCTCCTGGGCCGGAAGCAACTGCGGCGCTGGCTGCAGCTCCTGATCTACACCAACCCCGAGCACGGGGCCAACGCCGACAATCCCTTGCTGTCGCTCGCCGCCACGCGCGGCCGCCTGCTCGAACTCCTGGTCGAACGCTTGCAGCCGCGCAACCGCGAGTTCGCCGACCAGGGTTTCCTGGTCGGCGTCATCTCCCTGATGCCGGCCCTGCTCGGCGTCCCGATGGAGGAAATCATCGCGCAACTGCCCGTCGCCCCGCGGGTGAGGCAGGCGCTGGTCGAACACGACGGCTTGCTCGGACAGTTGCTGCGGCTGGCGCTGGCCACCGAGCAGACCGAGCCGGAGGTGACCGCGGAGGCCCTGCAGCGCGTGCCCGGAATCAGCGTCGAAATTCTCGATGACTGCCTGCGCCAGGCGTTCTACTGGGCGAACAATCTCGGCCGGGAAAAAACCGATGACGCCTGACGACGCTCGCGGCGGCGCGGCGAACGGCCCGGCCGCCGAAACCTACCTGAGCCGCCAGCCGATCCTGGACCCGCGGCAGGATCTGGTGGGCTACGAACTGAGCCTGCGGGCCGGCGACGACCAGGGGACGCCGGCCAACGCCGCGATGCTGGTCTGTGCCGCCTACGTCGAACTGGGCGTGCGCAGCGCGCTCGGCCGCCACAAGGCGTTTCTGCGCATCGATCCGGAATTCCTGCACGACGACGCCATCGGCGCGCTGCCGACCGACGGCGTGGTGATCCAGCTCTCGCTGGAGCGCGCGCCCGACGCGAAAACGCTCGCCCGCTGCCGCGCCTTGCGCGAGCAGCGCTATTCGCTGGCGCTGGCCGGCTACGAGGGACTCGACGAGCGCAGTTCGCCGCTGCTCACCCTGGCCGACTTCGTGCGCGTCGACGCGCACGGCAAGAACGCGCGGCAACTGCTGGCGCTGGCCGCGCCGCTGGCGCGGCTGCCGCTCAAGCTGCTGGCGCAGGGGGTCAACACGCCGGACGATTTCGCGCGCTGCCGCGACAGCGGTTTCCATCTCTTCCAGGGCTATTTCTTCGCCCGCCCGGAAGTCGTCAGCGGCCGCCGCCTGACGGCTTCCCAGGCGACGCTCATCGAGCTCATCGACCTCGTCGCGCGCGACGCGGATTCCGCCCGCATCGAGGAAGGCATCAAGCGCGATCCCGCGCTCGCGGTCAACCTCTTGAGCATCGTCAATTCGGTCGCCTACGGTTTCTCGCGGCGCATCAATTCCATGCGGCAGGCGATCCACGCGCTCGGGCGGCGGCAGTTGAAGCGCTGGCTCTACCTCTTGCTGATGACGCCGGCCGGCAAGGCGGCGGACGCCGGCCGCACGCCGCTCCTGCAAGTGGCCGCGCTGCGCGCGCGCATGCTGGAGACGCTGGTCGGCCACTTGCGCCCCGGCGACTCGGCGCTGGCCGGGCAAGCCTTCATCACCGGGCTGATGTCGATGATGCCGGCGGCGCTCGGACTGCCGATGAGCGAGATCCTGGAGATGGTCGCGCTCGAAGAGGAAATCGCCGCCGCCCTGCAGTCTTGCCAGGGACTGCTCGGCAAGATGCTGGCGCTGATCGAATGCTACGACGCCGAAGACAGCGCCGGCTGCGACCGCATCCTGGCCGGCTTCGCGGACGCCGGCCTGGACCGGAAACTGTTGAACGCCTGCCTGATCGACGCCTTGCGCTGGATCAACGCCGGCGACGAAGCCAAACCCCACGACCCTGACCCTGACCCTGACCACGACCATGACCGACCCTGACGCACTCGAACCCAATAGGCATACCATCCTCGTCACTGGCGGCGCCGGCTATATCGGCTCCCACGCCTGCGTCGAACTGCTCGGCGCCGGATACGATCTCATCGTCATCGACAACTTCTCGAACAGCAAGCCGGCGGTGCTCGGCCGGGTGGAGCAGATCAGCGGCCGCGCGCTGAGCTTCATGGAAGTCGACATCCGCGACCGCGGCGCCCTGCGCGACGTGTTCCGCACGCACGGCATCGACGCGGTGATCCACTTCGCCGGACTCAAGGCGGTCGCCGAATCCGTCTCGCAACCGCTGCGCTACTACGAAAACAACGTCTCCGGCAGCATCGCGCTGTTCGAGGTGATGGCCGAATCGGAGGTCAAGACGCTCGTCTTTTCCTCGTCCGCCACCGTTTACGGCGATCCGCACAGCGTGCCGATCCGCGAGGATTTCCCGCTGTCGGCGACCAATCCCTACGGACGCTCCAAGTTGATGCTCGAAGCCATCCTGCGCGACCTGTCGCGCATCGACGAAGGCTGGCGAATCGCCCTGCTGCGCTACTTCAACCCCGTCGGCGCGCACGAATCGGGAATGATCGGAGAGGACCCCAACGGCATCCCGAACAACCTGATGCCGTACATCACCCAGGTCGCCATCGGCAAGCTGCCGCAGCTTTCGGTCTTCGGCGGCGACTACCCGACGCCCGACGGAACCGGCGTGCGCGACTACATCCACGTCGTCGATCTGGCGCGCGGACACCTGGCGGCGCTCAAGGCGCTCGCCGGCAATCCCGGCCTGATGACGGTCAACCTCGGCGCCGGCCAGGGCTACAGCGTGCTCGAGATGATCCGCGCCTTCGAGCAGGCCAGCGGACGTCCGGTGCCCTACCGCATCACCCAGCGCCGTCCCGGCGACGTCGCCCAGTGCTACGCCGACGCGTCGCTGGCCGAATACCTGCTCGGCTGGCGCGCCGAGCGCGGAATCGAAGCGATGTGCCGCGATTCCTGGCGCTGGCAGGAATGGGCGGCGGCGCACAAGATTTAGCG
>JAISQQ010000407.1 GCA_031274075.1 Accumulibacter sp. | reverse complement strand
GGCGGGAAACCGCCATGGGGCGCGTGCTGGTCGACTTGCACGCGAGCCAGGACTGGCGCGCCTTTCTCCAGGGATTGCCGATCGGTTCCGAGACCGGGAGCCAGGTCATCTTGCTGCGCGACGATCTGCCCGCCCGCCTGCCGGACCGGCAACATCTACTCAACGAGGAAACCGACAACCCGCGCATCCAGGCGGCGGTCAACGAAGCGTTCCGGCAGGCCTTGATGGATGCCCGGAAGACGCGGCCCGGGCCGGAGTTCGTCGCCTCATACGCCGATATTTGCCTGTTTTCCTCCAACGCGGATCTGCTCAACGAGATTCCCTGGGCGCCCCGCGCCTGGTTCCGCGACTGGATCGATCATCCGCCGGGTCATCGCTGTTTTGAGAGATCGGGGCTTGAGGGCGTCGTCGACGAGGCGGCGCTGGACGAGGCCGGTGTCTGGCGCATCGGAGAGGACGACGATGAAGAATTCACCGCACAGTCCTGGCTCTGCGCGCGCGGCGGCTTCCTGCTGGAAACACGTTATCTGCGTTATCTCGATCACGGTCACTGGTTGTACCCGATGGCCGAAATCCTTTCCCCGGAACAGGTGCGCGTGCGCCATGGCGCGCTGATCGATGCCGCCGACCACGAGCCGCTGGCCGACGACGGGGTGCGGCTCGCTCTGGTCGAGGATCTGAGCCTTCGCCGGGACGGCGATTCGGCCGTCCGTGTCGACGCGGTGCGCCAGGACGGCACGATCTACCTGACCCGCCAGGCCTCGCCCGCGGCGGTCACGCCGCTGGTGTCGGACTACGTTTTTGACGGCCGCTACGACGAAGCGGGCGAGGACGAGGACCGGCGCACGATCGAGGCTTTCCTTTCGATCGCCGGCGCGCCAGATCCCGGCGCCCTTCTCCGCGCGCTGTTGCCGGAGTCACTGGCCCGGGTTCCCCAGCCCCGGCTGGCCGGAGCCACGCTGCGCCTGGCGTTTGACGACCGGGGGCGGCTGCGGACGATCGAGGACGCTTGAGGCTCCCGCGCCTTGCGGCGTTTTTCTTTGTTTTTTTGTTTCTCTTTTTGCCCCCCCTTGAGGGACGGGTGTCCCGCCGGGACGCCCGGCCCTCTTTCCCTCTTTTCCTTCCCGCCCGGCCGGGCGCCGCGGTTTTTATGTGTCGGTCGCACGGACCGGGAAGGGTCTCCGGCCGGCTTGCCCGCCGAGCCGGCCGGAGACCTTTTCCGGGTCGTGGTAATGCGCGCCGGAGCCGACCGGCGAAAAAAACGGTTCCTTTTGTGCGCGGATGTGCGCCAGGAAATTCCGGCCCCAGCCACGAAACGGGCCGGGTGCGGCCAGGAACGCGGGAACGGCTTTGACGACGGCCCGACCGGCTCCGGTCCACGGGTGGCGCCTTCTTCTTCCGCCGGGGGCCGATGGCCTTCGGCGTCTTTCTCCGGCTTCACCCACCCCCACGCCCGCTGGCGCGAACGGGGACGAACGACACGCCAGCGTACAGCAGAAAACCCGAATGCCCGATCCTTTCCCTTCACCCACCCCTTTACGGTACGGTAGCGTCTGCAGCGGCATCGAGGCCGTCAGCCTGGCCTGGCGGCCGCTGGGCCTGGAACCGGCCTGGTTCGCGGAAATCGATCCTTTCCCGAACGCGGTGCTGGCCCATCACTATCCCGAGGTGCCGAATCTCGGCGACATGACGCGCCTCGCCGAACGGGTCCGCGCCGGCGCGGTTTGCGCCCCGGACATCCTGGTCGGCGGAACGCCCTGCGTGTCGTTCAGTGTCTCTGGCGCCCGCCGAGGTCTCGCCGATCCGCGCGGCGCGCTGACCCTCAGTTATGTGGAGCTGGCCAATGCCATCGACGACATCCGAATCCGAAACCGCCAACCCCCGGCCCTCCTCGTCTGGGAGAATGTGCCGGGGGTGCTCTCCGACCGCGCCAATGCCTTCGGCAGCCTGCTGGGCGCTCTTGCCGGAGAAAGCGGTGCGCTGGAACCGCCAGGGGCCAAATGGACGCACGCGGGTTGTGTGTCTGGACCCCGCCGCCGCATCGTCTGGCGGGTGCTGGACTCGGCTCAACATTTCGGCCTCGCCCAACGAAGACGCCGCCTGTTCCTTGTGGCAAGTGGTCGAGACGACCTCGATCCCGGAGAAATACTTTTTGAGTGCGAGCGCCTGTCAAGGCATTCTTCGCCGGGCGGCGCGGCGCGGCAAGGCGCTGCCGCCGCTCTTGCACCGGGCGCTGGTGCGGCAGGCGACGGCGCCCGCCTGAATCGCGACGGCGGCCGGCGCACGGTCGCCTTCGGCGGCGGCAACACCCGGGGGCCGGTCGACGTCGCCGCCGGCCTGACCGCGGCCGCCGGCCCCCGGAACGACTTCGAGGTCGAGACCTTCATGGTGCCGTCGGTCGCCGGCAAGATCAGCCCCACGCTCAGTACCGCCAACAACGGCAAGGGGTGCGGGGAAGACGGCAGCGGCCGGGACGTGCCCATCGTCGCGGCCCGTGCGCCCCGGGCCCTGGCCTTCGCGCAGAACTCGCGCGGCGAACTGCGCCTGGAATCCGGCCACGGCCAGATCTTCGGCACGCTCTCGACCGGCGGCGGCAAGCCCGGCCAGGGCCGGCCGATGATCGCCAGCGTCTCGCTGCGCGGCCGCGAACACGGCCTGCAGGCCGAACTGGGCGGCCCGATCGCTCCGGCCCCGCGCGCCGCCGGCGGCGGCGCGGACAAGGGCCACGTGCTCGCGCCCGGTGACTGTGAGGAAGGCCGCGGCACGCCCGGTGACGCGGACACGGAGGGGATGCGCTGGCGCATTCGCCGGCTAATGCCATTGGAATGTGAGCGGCTGCAGGGCCTGCCCGATCACTATACCCGGGTGCCGTACCGCGGCAAGCCCGCCGCCGACGCGCCGCGCTACAAGGCCATCGGCAATTCGATGGCGGTGCCCTGCCTGGCCTGGATCGGCGCGCGCCTGTTGCGGGCTTGCCGCGAACCTTCCGGAACACGGTAGACCGCCATTTCCGTTTTTCCGGCGACAGCCGTCGCGGCCGGCTCGATTCTTTCGTCCGGTGTCGCCGGCGTACCGGCGTCCTGCCCGCCGTCCGGGTCTCGCGACGGCCACGGGAAATCCCCGTGCGACCCACCCGTCCGCTGCGCATCGATCCTTGCGGACACGCCTCTTCGGAGGCGGATGCCTTGGGTTTTTCTGTTTCTTCTTTTTTTTCCTTCCTGTTTTTTCCTTCTTCTTTTCTTTCTTCTTTTCACAGGAGCCCTCATTCATGTCCCCCCTCATGTCCCCAACCTCCATCCCCTCGATCGCCGTCGTCCTCGAAGGCGGGCTGGTGCAGGCTTTCATCGTCCAGGACTGGCCCCCGTCGCTTCCGCTGCCGCGCGTCGCTATCGTCGATTACGACACCGACGGCGCGGACGAGGACGATCTGTTGCGTTTCACCATCGGTTCCACTCCGGCGGAAGCCTTGTGCTACCGCCCGATACCGGAGGTGTACGAAACCTTCAAGGAAGCCTTGTCCCCCCGGGCCGTCCTGGCCGCGCTCGATGCGCAAAACCGCGCCACGGCCGGTTTCTGTACCGTCTGCGGGGCGGAACTCCGCTCGGTCCTGGGATGCCCGGACGGCCACGAAATCTGCCCGGCGTGTTTCGACTCCGGCGCGCATTGATCGGTTTTTTAACCGCCCGGGCCGCTTCCGGTCTTGGGTTTTTTCCCCCGGCGGAGAACCTCGTCCGCTCGGGCGGGGCGCCGCCCATTTTCTCGAAAGGAGTTTTTTTACTATGGCCAACCATTATTACGACGCCACCGGCGTCCTCCGGCTCGACCGGGTGACGCCGGTCATTCGCGCGCTGTTCGGCGCGTTCCTGTTCGACGAGGCGTATCCCGGCAACGGCGAGGCGTTTATCGCGCGTCTCTCCGAAGGCAATGACCCGCAATGGGGCGACATCCGGGATGGCCTGATCGATCTGGCCGCCGATCTGGAGATCGCCCGGCCGGACGACGGCGACCCGCCGTCGATGGCGTCGATCCTCAAGGCGCTGGCCGGACATTTCGGCGCCGGTCCGGACGATGAACTGGCCCGGATCCTCGTGCGCGGTCCGTTCGACGATTCCGATCCCGCGGAGATGGAAACGCTGTTTTTGATCGCCACCTGTTTCGACGACGGTCACCGGCTGAACGCCCTCCAGTTCCAGGGCGCCTGGTACTGCAGCCGTCCGCGCTTGATGGCGTTCGGCGGCGACGGCTTGTTTTTGAGCCGGGAAGTTAGCCTGCAGAGCGCCTCCGACCAGGTCCTGACCCTGGGGACGGAACTGCGCCAGGCGCTCCTGGCCGAGGACGTCGAAACGGCTTCCGCGCTGATCGCGCAGGAAAACCTGAACCGGCTCTGCGGCGTGCGCGACGAAGGTGTCCGGGCGCGGCTCCGCCAGCGCGTCGGCGAGCGCCTGCTCGCCGGCTCCGTGTCCCGCGACGCCTGAGCGAGCGTCTTTTCTTTCTTTTTTTCACCCGCCGGACTTCCCTTTCCCGCGGGGAGGGGGCCGGCTCGTTTTCCGAAGGAGAACTTCCATGTCTCACGTCAAAAACCCTTTTGTCCGCGGCTACGAGAAGCTGCACGTCGTCCGCACGCTGTTGATCACGTATGACGACGATGCTCCGCCGCTCTGGCGCCCCTGGCATTCCAGCCAGGCGCGGCGGCCCGACGACCGGGCCGTGCTTTCTCCCTGTCTTTTTGGC
>JAISQQ010000386.1 GCA_031274075.1 Accumulibacter sp. | reverse complement strand
CGCCGTCCCAGATCAGGCGCGGGTCGAAGCTCATGGCCGAAAGCATGGTCAGGATCACGACCACGCCGAAGAACAGGATGCCGACGCGCGGCTCGATGTCGCTCAGGATCTGGAACTTGACCAGCGCGGAGACGATCGCCACGACCACTACGTCGAGCATCGACCAGTAGCCGACGCATTCGATCAGGCGATAGAGCCGGGTGCGCTCGCGCATGGCTTGGCGGCTGCGCCGCTGCGAGGCCGTCAGCAGCACTCCCAGGGCCAGGAATTTGGTGCATGGCACGGCGATGCTGGCGATGAAGATCACCAGCGCGACGCCATAGGAACCGCCGTGCCAGAACTCGACGACGCCGCTCATGATGGTGCTCTCGCCGCCGTGGCCGAACAGATCGGTATGCATGACCGGCAGCACGTTGGCCGGGACGTAGAGGATCAGCGCGGCGATCAGCAAGGCCCAGGCGCGCGCGATGCTGCCGGGACGGCGGCGGCGCAGCGCCGCGCCGCAGCGCGGGCAGCGGGCCTGATGTCCTCCGGCCTCGACCAGGGTGTCCTCGCACACCAGCCCGCAGCCGTGGCAGGCGACGACTCGCAACTGGCGCGCCCGGGGGATCGTGCTCATGCGCCGGCCTGGGGCGGCGGCTGGGGTTCGGTCAATTCCCATAGCCGATGGATGTCGCGGTTGGCGATCAGCGTGATGAGCACCATCAGCCCGGCCGTCGCCCAGAGTCCCGCGCCGGGGAGCACCTGCAAGAAACTCGAGAGTTTGACTACGGCCACCAGGAGGCCGAGCAGGCAGACCTCGACCATGCTCCACGGGCGCAGGGCGGCGAGCGCGCGCATCGCCGGCGCGAAGCCGGGCGCGCGGCGGCCCGCGCGGGCATGGAGCAGCACCCAGGCGAGCAGGCTGATCTGGACGAAGGGAAGGACGATGATCGACAAGGCGAAGGGAACGGCGATGAGGGCGATCGGCCCTTGCGCCAGCACGGCGGCCGACTCCCAGAGCGTGGCTTCGTTGTGCAATCCCCGCAGGCTGATGTGGATCACGGGGCAGGCGTTGGCGATGACGAAGGTGATCGCCGCGGCGAGCGTCAAGGCCAGCCATTGATCGACGTCGAGGCGCTGGGCGCGGTAGAGAACCGCCGCGCAGCGGCCGCATCGCGCCACTTCGCCCGCGCGCAGGGGGCGGCGCCGATAGACGCTGTCGCAGTGCTCGCAGACGATCAGGTCGGAAAAGCTTCTCATGGCAAGCGCCTCGCGGCGAATTTCGCGGTCGACGCGGGCCGGCGTCAAACCGCCGCCAGCGCCTGGTCGAGATCGGCGAGGAGGTCGTCGATGTGCTCGATGCCGATCGACAGCCGCACCATGTCGGACGACACGCCGGCCTTGGACAGTTCCTCGGCGTTGAGCTGGCGGTGCGTGGTGGAAGCCGGGTGGCAGGCCAGCGATTTGGCGTCGCCGATGTTGACCAGCCGGGTGAACAGCTTGAGCGCGTCCTGGAAGCGCGCGCCCGCCTCGATGCCGCCATTGACGCCGAAGGTGAGGATGCCGGAAGCGCGGCCGCCCATGTATTTTTGCACCAGCGGATGATCGGGGTGATCGGGCAGGCCGGCGTAATTGACCCACGACGCCCTGGCGTGGCGCTTGAGGAATCGCGCCACCTCGAGGGCGTTGTCGCTGATGCGGTCGAGGCGCAGGGCGACGGTTTCGATGCCTTGCAGGATCAGGAAGGCGTTGAAGGGGGAGAGCGCCGCGCCCTGGTTGCGCAACGGCACGACGCGGGCGCGGCCGATGTAGGCCGCCTCGCCGAACGCCTCGGTGTAGATCACGCCGTGGTAGGACGCGTCGGGCGAACTCATCCTCGGGAAACGCTCCGGATGGCTCGCCCAGGGGAAGCGGCCCGAGTCGACGATGGCGCCGCCGAGCGAATTGCCGTGTCCGCCGAGGTACTTGGTGAGCGAATGCACGACGATGTCCGCGCCGTATTCGAACGGACGGCACAGGTAAGGGGAGGGCACCGTGTTGTCGACGACGAGCGGAATGCCGGCCTCGTGGGCGACGGCGGCCAGCGGCTCGAAATCGGTGATGTTGCCGAGCGGATTGCCGACGGATTCGCAGAAAATGGCCTTGGTGCGGCCGTCGATCAGGCGGCGGAAGCTTTCGGGATCGCGGTAGTCGGCGAAGCGCGTCTCGATGCCCAGTTGCGGGAAACTGTGGGCGAAAAGATTGTAGGTGCCGCCGTAGAGCGCCGCGGAGGAAACGATATTGTCGCCCGCCTCGGCGAGGGTCTGGATGGCGCAGGTGGTCGCGGCCATGCCCGACGCCACCGCCAGCGCCCCGACGCCGCCTTCCATCGCCGCGACGCGCTGCTCCAGCACCGCGTTGGTCGGATTCATGATGCGCGTGTAGATGTTGCCCGCCACCTTGAGATCGAAAAGATCCGCCCCGTGCCGGGTGTCGTCGAAGGAATACGACGTCGTCTGGTAAATCGGCACCGCAACCGCGTGCGTGGTGGGTTCCGGGGCGTAACCCGCGTGAACGGCGAGGGTTTCGAATTTCATGAGAACTCCATCGTTGGGTGTAAAGTGAAAATGGTAACACCGTCAGGCGTATTGTCCGGGATGCGGCCTGACGACGCGGCAGGCGGATGCCCGCAAGGAGAAGTAACGCCGCCAGCGCGCTTCGGGGCGGTACATCCGGGCAGGTAGCGGCTTACCGCAGGGGTAGACGGATGTAATAGAAAGAAAGTTCGCCATTACACGGCCTCGATCGAAGAAATTAGCGGTCAAGCGCGATTTTCCAGGATAATCCTGGGGAGCGGGTGAAACGTGAAACGCGGCTTCCCTTGCTTTTCATTTTCACTGGTTATCGGGGATTCCGGATCGACGGATGATCCGGGAAGAATGGAGGATCGATGTTGCCAAGAAAGTTGATAGCGTTTTTGTTCCTGCAACTGGCGCTGGGCGCGGCGGACGGTCTTGCCGCGGCCCCGCCCAGGATGCTTGG
>JAISQQ010000347.1 GCA_031274075.1 Accumulibacter sp. | reverse complement strand
AAGCTGTTTTGGAAATTAGAAAGACATTTGAGAAGCAGATGGATCATCCAGGGTAGGGCGCGCTCTCCGAGCGCGCCGGGTGGCGGCGGTTTCGGAGAAACCGCCCTACCTTCCCCCAGTGCTTGAATTGAGGTTTTTGGGATATAAGCATTTCTCGTACCCATTTTTTTAACAGCTTCTGAGGTGTCAACAAATCAAGCCTCGGCTTTTCCGGGGGGAGGGGTATTTGACTAATATTTGCGGGCGCGAAGCGCCCGGTAACTGGACTGTCCTCTGTCTTCTGTCTTCTGTCCTCTGAAATGGACTTGACTCGAAAATACGCCAAGCCAGCCGACGCCGCCATCATCGCGGAGACCGTGGACGGCGAGCGGCGGGTGGCGCTGTCCGGCGACTGGACGCTGGCCGCGCTGCCCGCGCCGGCGGCCTTGCGGGCGCGCCTCGCGGCGTGCGCCGCCGGCGATCCGTGCTGGGATCTGTCGGCGATCGCGCGCCTGGACAGCGTCGGCGCGGTGATCCTGTGGCAGTCCTGGGGCCGCCGCTGGCCGGCAAAGCTCGCGGCGAGCGGGGAGCAGCGCGCCATCCTGGCGCGGGCCGCCGCCGTCGCGCCGCGCCAGGTGGCGCGTCCGCCGCCGTCGGCGCTGGACGGGCTGGCCGCGCTGGGGGAAATCGGCCTGTCGGCCGGACGCAACGCGCGCGAACTGCTGACGCTGATCGGGCAACTGGCGCTCGACCTGGCCTATCTGTGCGCGCATCCCCGGGATCTTCCGCTGAAGGAATTTTCCGCGAACTTGTGCAAGAGCGGCGCGCAGGCGCTGCCGGTGACGGCGCTGGTCGGTTTCCTGATCGGCGTCGTGCTGTCCTACCTCTCCTCTTTGCAGTTGAAGATGTTCGGCGCGGACGTTTTCATCGTCAATCTGATCGGCATCAGCGTCATCCGCGAGATCGGGCCGGTCATCGTCGCCGTCCTGGTCGCCGGCCGCTCGGGCTCGTCGATGACCGCGCAGATCGGCGTGATGCGGGTCACCGAGGAAATCGACGCGCTGGCGACGATGGGCATTTCGCGCACGCTGCGCCTGGTGCTGCCGAAAGTGGCGGCGCTCGCCTGCGCCATGCCGCTGCTGGTCGTCTGGTGTGCCGCCGCCGGCATCGTCGGCGGCATGGTTTCGGCGAACCTGGAGATGGATCTCGCCTATGGCTATTTCATCGACATGCTGCCCAAGGCGGTGCCCGCGGCCAACCTGTGGATCGGCATCGGCAAGGGCTTCTGCTTCGGCCTGCTGATCGCCCTGATCGCCTGCCACTTCGGCCTCAAGGTGCGTCCGAACACCGAAAGCCTGTCCGCGCGGACGACTTCGTCGGTGGTCACGGCGATCACCGTGGTGATCATCGTCGACGCGGTCTTCGCGGTGCTCACCCGCCATATCGGCATGCCGTTCAGATGACAGGGATCAGATGACAGAGGACAGAGGACAGAGGACAGTTCAGTTACCGGGCGCTTCGCGCCCGCAAGAATTACTGTCTTCTGAAACCGTGCTCGAACTCTCTGGCGTGGTCACGCGCTTTGGGCGGAACCTGGTTCACGACGGTATCGACCTTGGCGTCGAGCGCGGGCAGATCCTTTGCCTGGTGGGCGGTTCCGGCAGCGGCAAGACCACGCTGCTGCGCGAGATCGTCGGCCTGCTGGCGCCCGCGCGCGGGACGGTGCGCCTGTTCGGCCAGCCGGTGCTCGATCGCGACGCGCGCGCGCGGCGCGGCCTGCGCCGCCGTTTCGGCATGCTCTTCCAGCAAGGAGCGCTGTTCTCGGCGCTCAACGTCTTCGACAACATCGCCTTCCCGCTGCGCGAATTGCGCCTGCTCGATGAAAGCGTCATCCACGACCTGGTGTTCATCAAGCTGGCCATGGTCGAGCTCGAAGCGCGGCATGCCCTGCTGATGCCGGCCGAACTGTCGGGCGGCATGGTCAAGCGGGTGGCCCTGGCGCGCGCGCTGTCGCTCGAACCCGAGCTGCTGGTGCTCGACGAGCCGACCGCCGGGCTGGACCCCGACCTCGCCGACAGCTTCGTGCGCCTGATCGGCAGCCTGCAAAAGCAGCTCGGATTCACCGTGGTGATGGTCACGCACGATCTCGACACCCTGGCCGGCCTGGCCACGCGGGTGGCGGTGCTGGCCGAGCGGCGTATCATTGCCAACTGTTCACCGGCCGAAGTGCTCGCCGTCGATCACCCCTTCGTCCGGAGTTTTTTCTGTTCGCAACACGCCCGCGCGGTGATGCGCGGGGAAGACAGGACCTAGGATTCGCCATGGAAAACCGTTCGCACGCCTTGCTTGCGGGGCTGTTCCTGCTGATTCTCGGGGCGTCGGCCATCGCCGCGCTGTGGTGGTTCAGCGGGCGGCAGGAAGAAAGCTTCCGCTATCTCGTCGAAACGCGGGACAACGTCACCGGGCTCAACGTGCAGGCCCAGGTGCGCTATCGCGGCATCCGCGTCGGCCGGGTCGAATCGATCCGGCTCGATCCGGCCGACGCGCGGGCGACGCTGATCGAAATCTCCTTGCCCAGGTATATCCCGGTCACCCGCGGAACCGTCGCCAAGCTGGGCCACCAGGGCGTGACCGGCATCGCCCATATCCTGCTCGAAGACGACGGCCAGGACGCGGCGCCGCTTCCGCCGGAAGGGCAGGGCGGCGCGCGCATCGCCATGCAGAGTTCCCTGGTGCAGGAACTGACCGACGTCGGCGGCGACGTCCTGCGTCAGGCGCGCGATCTGCTCTACAGCATGAACGACCTGCTGCGCACCGAGAACCGCGAGGCGATATCGCGCACCCTGGTCAACATCGAAGCAAGCTCGCGGCACGTCCGCGAAACGAGCGAACGACTGCGGCAGGCGCTCAAGCCGGACACCCTCCGGCGGATCGATTCCGTGGTGCTCCAGGCCGAGCGGACGGCGGCGCAGGCAGCGCCGTTCTTCGCCGAAGCGCGCGGCCTGGTGGCGCGCCTCAACACGGCCAGCGAGAAGTTTGAAACGGTGCTGGGCGAGGTGGATGTGGGCGGAGTGAGCGCGCTGACGCAGCACCTGAACGGACTGACGGACGAATTCACGTCGACCGCGCAGCAGATGAACCGCGTCCTGCGCCTGCTGGAGGAATCGCCGCAAAGCCTGATCTTCGGCCCACGGGCCGTCCCTCCCGGTCCCGGCGAGAGCGGGTTCGTCGCGCCGTCGGGCGGAGGAGAGGCGCCATGAGTTTCAGAGGACAGAAGACAGTAATACTTGCGGGCGCGAAGCGCCCGGTAACTGGACTGTCCTCTGTCCTCTGTCTTCTGTCTTCTGGATTTCAAGGTTTTTGCGCCGGCTCCGCCTTCGGAAGAATACGACCGGCGGAGGGCGTCCGCCCTACGGCCAAGCCCGGTTTCAAGCACAAGGGCATTCATGCGATGGCCCTGGTCTGGCTCGCGCTTTCCATCCTTTTGCTGGGCGCTTGCGCCGGGGTGGAGCGCGACAAGACGCCGGTCGCCGTTTACGATTTCGGGCAGCCCGTTCTTCCCGGCGTCGACAATGCCGCCGCAACCGAGCGGGCCGGACACCTGGCGCTCGAGGTGCGCGCGGCGCCGTGGCTGGACGGGACGGGGATCGACTACCGGCTGGCTTACAGCGATCCGCTCCGGCGCAACCAGTACGTAGACAGCCGCTGGGCGGCCCCGCCCGCGCTGCTGCTGGCCCAGCAATTGCGCCGCCGGATCGGCTTTTCCGCCGTCGGCAGCCATGCCGCGGAGTGCGTGCTGCGCGTCGAATTGCTGGAGTTCTCCCATGTCTTCACCGCGCCGCGGATCAGCCAGGGCGTGTTGCAGGGACAAGCCAGCCTGATCGACGGAAAACGCCGCCTGATCGCCAGCCACGCCATCGGCATCGAACGCCCCGCGCCCGCGCCCGACGCCGC
>JAISQQ010000226.1 GCA_031274075.1 Accumulibacter sp. | reverse complement strand
CCTTCGTCGGCGAGGTGGTGATGAAGCGGGAAATCACGCCGATACTCGAAGCCGCCATCGCGCGCGGCTGCGGCTATCAGATCGGGACCGACATGCTGTTCGAGATGATCCCCGCCTACTTGGAGTTCTTCGGTTTCGGCAGCGCCACGCCGGAAGAATTGCGCGCGGTCGCCAGGATCGCATATTGAGGCCGGAAAGCACTTGACCGATAAGGCGATGGAATAATGCGCGATACGTCGATACAACAAGCGTCGTTCCGGCAAAAGCCGGAGTCCGGCGTCTTTCATGGCGGGGGAAAAAAACCCTGGATTCCGGCTTTCGCCGGAATGACGGAGTTTGTGGTTCCAGGTTGTGGCTTGGGTAAGCGAAGCGCAACCCAACGATCGTTCTGGATTCCGGCCTTCGCCGGAATGACGGAATCTGTGGTTCCAGAAGACAAAAGACGGAAAACGGCAGACGTCCAGTTTCCGGGCGCGAAGCGCCCGCAAATATTACTGTCCTCTGTCTTCAGTCCTCTGTCCTCTGATATGAAAGGATGAAATGACATGAGTTCTCCTCTTCCGATGGCCTGGCCGGCCCAGGTCACTTTGTGCGAAGTCGGTTTGCGCGACGGTCTCCAGAACGAGAAGACGATTCCGAGCGTCGAGCAGAAGCTGCGATTGCTCGACGCGGTGGTCGCCTCCGGGGTGAAGATCGTCGAGGTCGGCGCTTTCGTGCATCCCAAGGCGGTGCCGCAAATGGCCGACACCGACGCGCTGTGCCGCGCGATGAACAAGGTGGACGGCGTCGAATACCGCGTGCTGGTGCCGAACCTCAAGGGCGTACAGCGCGCCTTCGACGCGGGCCTCTCCAAGGCCAAGCTGACCGTGTCGGCCAGCGAGGCGCACTGCCTGGCCAACTTCAACAGTTCGCCGGTGAAGATGGTGGAAGGCTTCGCCGATTGCGTCGAGTTCGCCGCCAAAAACAAAATGACGCTCTCGGGCGCGATCTCGACCTCGTTCGGCTGCCCGTTCCAGGGGCGCGTGCCGATCCGGCAGGTGGAGAACGTCGTGGACAGCTTCGTCAAGCTCGGCGTCACCGAGCTGTCGCTGTCGGACACGACCGGCATGGCCAACCCGCGCCAGGTCTACGAACTGGGCACGCACATGATCGGGAAATTCCCGCAAGTGCGCTGGGTGATGCATTTCCACAACACGCGCGACATGGCGCTGGCCAACATCGTCATGGCCATCCAGGCCGGCGTCCGCGCTTTCGATGGCGCGTTCGCCGGTCTCGGCGGCTGTCCGTTCGCGCCGGGCGCGTCGGGCAACGTCGCCTCGGAAGACGTGATCCACATGCTGCACGAGATGGGCATCGACACCGGCATCGACCTGCTCAAGGCCATGGATACGGCGCGCCTCGCCGCCGGATTCGTCGGCCATGCGGCGGCCAGCGCCGTGCTCAAGGCGGGGCGCTGCGCCGATCTGGTGAAGGAAAAGGCACAGGGTCAGGACAATAAATGAGGGGGACGAGCGCCGTGAAATCATGTTGCCCGTTTTCACGGCATGGGCGGGGAAAAGACAAAGGCCGGAAGGCCGTTTTCCCGCAATGACGAATGAATCGATTTTTTTGTAAGGGGAAATGAAATGAGTAGACAGAACGACATGCCGGAACGCTACGCCGAATTGAAGCTCAACCCAGAGCAGATCGACGAGGTCGAGCAGGCGTTTGCGCGCGCCGACAAGGCGCAACGGGAATTTGAAAGCTGGAGCCAGGAAGCGATCGACCGCACCATCCGTTCGGTGGCGCAGATCGTCGCCAATTCCAAGACCTTCCACGAACTGGTCGAGATGGGCATCGCGGAAAGCGCCTTCGGCGACCCGGTCAGCCGCGAAGCCAAGCGTTTCAAGATTCGCGGCATCCTGCGCGACTGCCTGCGCGAGAAGTCGGTGGGCGTCATCGAGGAAATTCCCGAGAAGCGCCTGGTCAAGTACGCCAAGCCCGTCGGCGTCATCGCCTGCGTGATCCCGGCGACCAACCCCGACCTGACGCCGGCGGGGAATTCCATCTACGCCATCAAGGCGCGCAACGCGATCGTCTTCTCGCCGCATCCGCGCACCCTGAAGACCAGCCGCAAGACCATCGAACTGATGCGCGAGGGCCTCAAGCGCGTCGGCGCGCCGGAGGACCTGATGCAGATCCTCGGCTACAAGGCCAAGATCAACAAAGGCATCTCCGAAGCCCTGATGAGCAAGTGCGACCTGGTCATCGCCACCGGCGGGCAAGGCGTGGTGCGCCGCGCCTACATGTCGGGCACCCCGGCCTACGCGGTCGGCGCCGGCAACGCCACCATGATCTGGGACGAAACCGCCAAACCGGAGCTCAACAAGGCCGCCTTCAACACCATGCGCTCGAAGACCTCGGACTTCGGCTCGGGCTGCTCGGCGGACGGCAACATCGTCATCCACGACAGTCTCTGGGAAGACGCGCTCAAGGAAATGGTCGCCGTCGGCGGCTACATGATGTCGCCGGCCGAGCAGGAAGCGATGCGCAAGGCGATGTGGGACGACGAGTGCCACCGCCACGCCGACACCGTCGCGCTGTCCGCGCAGGACATGGCCAGGCACGCCGGTTTCACGATTCCGGAAGATCGCAAGTACCTCATCGCCTCGCACGGCACCGGCATCTTCGACACCTCGCCGCGAGGCGTCTGGTGCCGCGAGAAGCTGTCCACCGTACTCGCCGTGCATAAATACTCGGGCGAATTCCAGAACGCCATCGACACCATCATGGCCATCCACCAGGTCGGCGGCATCGGCCACTCGGTCGGCATCTTCTCGTTCGACGAGGACCATATCCACCGCCTGGCGATGGTCGCCCGCGTCGGCCGCATCATGGTGCGCCAGCCGCAATCCAAGGCCAACGCCGGCAGCATGAACAACGGCATGCCGATGACCTCGTCGATCGGCTGCGG
Source organism: Accumulibacter sp. (assembly GCA_031274075.1). GTDB lineage: Bacteria > Pseudomonadota > Gammaproteobacteria > Burkholderiales > Rhodocyclaceae > Propionivibrio. Next base: position 2,887 of record JAISQQ010000226.1, on the reverse strand, counting down.
CACCTGGGGCGGCAACGCCACCAGCGAGAACATCCACCTGCACCACTACATGAACGTCACCTGGGTGTCCCGCGAGTACGACAAGCCCGACTGGCCGACCGACGAGGAACTGTTCGGCGAGTTCTACGATCCGGAACTGGAGAAGGTCCAGTTTTCCAAGTACTGATCCGGACCGTGGTCTCATCCGGATGGCCTCCTCCTGCCGAATCCCGGCGCGCTCTCCGGCAGGGGGTGTCTTGGGCACGCCTTTCATGGTCATCGGAATGGCGAGCGCGGTTTCGCGGCGGAGCCTGAGAAGCTGTGATCTTCCCTGGGAGCGCGGGGCACCAGCCCCGCTTTTACCCGCGCCATGACACTGCCGCCGTTGTTGCGGGGCTGGTGCCCCGCGCTCCCAGAGGTGGCCCGGAGAGAGGCTTTCACTTCAGAAAGAGGCTTTCATGATGGGCTTGGGTAAGATACCCGCGCTCCCTCCGGGCCCCGTCGCCGGACGCCGCCTGAAGTTCTGGAACAGCTTCGCGGAGGCGATATACAATCCGGCGGAAAATGGATTCACCGAGTGGATTCACCAAGTAATGCGCCGGGAACGGCCCTGGCCGGGATGGGCGGGTTTGCGCGAAGGGTCGTGAATGAACGAATGCCGTCGGCGTGCCTCGCTGCCGATGGACGGGCGGGAATACCCGCCTTCGGAGCATCCGGGTTCTTGAGTAAAACAATTGAATTTGAGGGAGGAAGAGCGTGCAAAAGATAATCGATGGACTGTTCTATCTGCTGAAGCTGTTCGCCGCCAGTTGCCTGGCGGTGATGATCGTGCTGGTGTTCGGTAACGTCGTCTTGCGTTATCTCTTCAACAGCGGCATCTCCATCTCGGAGGAAGTGTCCTCGTGGTGCCTGACCTGGATGACCTACACGGCGGGACTGATCGCGCTGCGCAATCACGGGCACCTGGGCTTCGACTCCGTGCTGAAGATGTTTCCGCCCGTCGCGCAGCGCTTTTTCCTGGCGATCGCCAACCTGCTGATGATCGCCATCATGCTCATGTTCCTGCAAGGCAGTTGGCTGCAGACGAAGATCAACCTGGGCAACATGGCGCCGGCCTCGGGCATCTCGACGGGAGCGCTCTACGGCGTCGGCATCGTCTTCAGCGTCGTCGCCATCCTCATCCTGCTGGGCGATCTCTACGCCGTGGTCACCGGCAGGATCATCGACACTACGTCCTCCGAGGCGAAAGAGGCGCTGGCCGAGGTCGCCGCGCACGACAACAAACTGGATTGAAGGGAGAAGGCATCATGACACTATTCGTATTCCTCGGATCGCTCGCCTTCGGCATGTTCATCGGCATGCCGATTTCCTTCGCCATCCTGCTGGCCGCCGTGGCGCTGATGTTCCAGCTCGACATCGTCGACTCGCAGATCATCGCGCAGAACCTGATCAACGGCACGACCTCCTTCACGCTGATGGCGGTGCCTTTCTTCCTGCTCGCCGGCGAGGTGATGAACGTCGGCGGTCTTTCCAAGCGCATCGTGCGCGTGGCCATGGCCCTGGTCGGGCACTTCCGCGGCGGCCTGGGCTACGTCACCATCATCGCCGCCTGCCTGCTGGCCAGCCTGTCCGGCTCGGCGGTCGCCGACGCCGCAGCGCTGTCGGCGCTGCTGGTGCCGATGATGGTCGCCGCCGGGCACAAGGACGGCCAGGCCTGCGGGCTGGTGGCCGCCGGCGGCATCATCGGCCCGATCATCCCGCCGAGCATCCCCTTCATCCTGTTCGGCATTTCCGGCGGCGTCTCGATCTCCAAGCTGTTCCTCGCCGGCATCGTTCCCGGCGTGCTCATGGGGACCGGACTGGCGCTCGCCTGGTGGCTGGTCAGCCGCGGCGACGACACGATCGTGCGCGAGAAACAGAGCGCGAGCGACGTCGTGGCAGCGCTGAAAGAGGGCATCTGGGCCTTGTTCCTGCCGGCGATCATCATCGTCGGCCTGCGCTTCGGCATCTTCACGCCGACCGAGGCCGCCGTGGTGGCGGCGGTATATTCGCTTTTCGTGGCCATCGTCATTTACCGCGAACTCAAGCCGTCGCAGATTTTCGAGGTGCTGGTCGCCGCCACGCGCAGCACCGGCGTGGTGATGTTCCTCGTCGCCGCCGCGATGGTCGCCGCCTGGCTGATCGCGCTGGCCGACCTGCCCGGCGAGGTGGTCAGCCTGCTGAAACCGCTGATGGGTTCCAGGACGCTGCTGCTGCTGGCGATCGTGGTTCTCCTGTTCGCCGTCGGCTGCGTCATGGACCTGACGCCGACCATCCTCATCCTCACCCCGGTGCTGCTGCCGGTGGCGAAGCAGGCGGGGATCAACGAAGTCTACTTCGGCGTGATTTTCGTCGTCTGCGGATCGATCGGACTGATCACGCCGCCAGTCGGCACGGTGCTCAACGTCGTCGCCGGAGCCACGCGCAGCAATATGACGCGGGTCGTCGCCGGCGTGCTGCCGTTCCTCGCGTCGCACATCATCATCCTGCTGCTGCTGGTGATTTTCCCGCAACTGGTCACCATCCCCGGCAGGTGGTTCGGGGCGTTCTAGGCGTTTTGCGCTTGGGTGTAGACAGCGGCCATTTCCCTCCCGTCATTCGGCGCAAGCCGGGATCCAGGAGTTCGGATAACGAACCGGGTCCCGGCGATCAAAGAGACGACGCGCCCATGCCCCTACCATGGTTCGGGCGATGAAACGGGGCAACAAGACGGAGGGCAGGGGATGGGGACAGGTGGGGCCATCGCACGCTCTCCATGAACGTAAAGTCGACCGGTGTGCGTGAAAACAGCGACGGTTCCGTAGGGCGGGAAAGCGCAGCGCCTCCCGCCGATCCTTTTCCCGGCGCAAGGCGCCGCACGATTCAAAGG
>JAISQQ010000320.1 GCA_031274075.1 Accumulibacter sp. | reverse complement strand
CCGCCATTTCGACCCGCGTCGTGCGCTGCCTGGGTTATGGCGCTTGAGACGGCTTTTGTTTCGGTGCTTGCGGCATCGCTGGCCGGACTGGTGTTGTCAGTCGCGATCGAACGATGGATGACGCCGCGCCCGCTGCTGGCGCGGCCATGGGCGTCATGGGCATTGCACGGTGGATTGTGGCTGCTGGCCGACGCCATTCTGACCTTGATACTGGGACGTCCTCGGTTTGCCGCGGCCGCCGTGTCGGCTTTCCTGCTGATGCTGGTGCTGGTGAACAACGCCAAGGTCAAGGCGTTGCGCGAGCCTTTCGTTTTCCAGGACTACGAATATTTCACCGACGCGATCTTGCACCCGCGTCTCTACATTCCATTTCTGGGGTGGTGGAAATTCCTGGGCGCGGCAGCGGGGTTTGTATTGGCCGTGACGATCGGCTTGTGGGGCGAGGCGGCGCCAGCCCGGCGATTCGCCTGGTCAGGACAGTTGGGCGGGATTGTCGTGACGTTTGCCGGGAGCATGCTGTTGCTGCTCGCAGGAAACCGGAAAACGCTTCCGCTCATTTTCGAGCCGGTGCGGGATGTGTGCGCGCTGGGTCTGTTGGCTTCCCTCTGGCGGTATGCCCAAGAGGAAAGCGCGCCGCTGGCGGTCGCTTCCCCCTTCGGCTTTCTTCCCGCGGGGCGTCCGGAAGGCGATTTGCCGCATCTGGTTGCGGTGCAAAGCGAATCGTTCTTCGATCCGCGATCTCTGTATCCGGGCATCCGCCCCGAAGTGCTGGCCGGGTTCGACCGCCTCAGGGCCGATTCCGCGGCCCACGGCAAGTTGAAGGTTCCCGCCTGGGGGGCCAATACGGTACGTACCGAGTTCGCCTTTCTTTCTGGAATCGGCGAAGACAGGCTGGGTGTCCATCGTTTCAACCCCTATCACGCCGTTGCCGCCGGTTGCGATGTGCCGTCGCTGGCGTCCTGCTTGAAGCGCCTGGGCTACCGGACTGTCTGCATTCATCCGTATCCGGCGAGTTTTTATCAGCGTGACCGCGTTTATCCGCGACTGGATTTCGACGTGTTCCTGGACCTTCGCGCATTTGACGATTCGATGCGCCTTGGCCCTTATATCGGCGACGCCGCCGTGGCCGACAAGATCGGGACGGTCTTGTCGGAAGCCCATGGTCCCGTGTTCATCTTCGCCATCACCATGGAAAACCATGGGCCGCTGCATCTCGAGCGGGTGGCGCCATCGGATATCGATGAGCTCTACACCAAACCTCCTCCAAGCGGCTGCGACGATCTGACGATCTATCTGCGCCACCTGCGCAACGCCGATCGAATGATCTCCAAACTGCGCCTGACGCTCGAACAATGCGAGCACCCGGCGAACCTGTGCTGGTTCGGCGACCACGTCCCGATCATGCCGAAGGTATACGAGATTTTCGGCGCGCCCCATGGAGAGGTCGAGTATGTTTTCTGGGCCAAGCGGCGGGCAGGATGTCCGGAAGAGCGCAGAATTCATGCGCATGACCTGGCCCTGGACTGGCTGCGTGTCGCCGGTGTCGTGCCCGGCGACCCATCGGGCTACTGCCCGGCAAGCAAGTAACCATCCCCCGGCATTGATCGAATGAACTCAGTGCGCATCATCGGCGGCGAATGGCGGCGGCGTGTGCTGCGTTTTCCGGACGCCGAGGGGCTGCGCCCGACGCCGGACCGGGTGCGCGAGACGCTGTTCAACTGGTTGGGGCAGGATTTGCCGGGATCGTCGTGCCTCGATCTCTTTGCCGGCAGCGGCGCTTTGGGTTTCGAGGCCGCCTCGCGCGGTGCGGCGCGGGTGGTGATGGTCGAGCGCTCGGCGGGGGCGGCCGCCGCGCTGCGCGCCAACGCCGGGCGGCTGGCGGCGGCGGAACGGGTGGAGATCGTGCAGGCGGATGCGGTAAAATTCGCTTCCTCGCGCGCTGCGGCCGCGCCGCGCTTTGACGTGCTTTTTCTCGATCCCCCCTATAATCAGGGTTGGCTCGGGCGTCTGGCGCCGATGCTGCCCAGGCTTCTGGCCGACGATGGCGTCATCTACGTGGAAGCCGAGGCGGCGCTCGATGCCTGCGGGCGGTGGCGCACGGCGCGCAGCGGCCAGGCGGGGCGGGTCTTTTATCACTTGATGCGGAACGGGGAGTCCGATGGCGTTCAATAGGCGAATGGCGATCTATGCCGGAACCTTCGACCCACTGACGCGCGGGCACGAGGATATCGTGCGCCGGGCGGCGAATCTGTTCGACCAGGTCATCGTGGCGATTGCCGCCAGTCACGCCAAGCGTCCCTTCTTCACGCTGGGCGAGCGGCTGGAGATGGCGCGGGAAGTCCTGGAACGGGAGGGCCATCCGCACGTGGAGGTTTGCAGCTTCGACGGGCTGCTGATGGATTTTCTCCACACCCGCGGGGCGAACGTCATCCTGCGCGGCCTGCGCGCGGTGTCCGATTTCGAGTACGAATTCCAGATGGCCGGCATGAACCGGAATCTGTATCCGGAGGTCGAAACGGTGTTCCTGACGCCCAGCGATAAATATATGTTCATTTCGGCGACAATGGTGCGTGAAGTCGCCCTCTTCGGCGGCGACGCGAGCAAGTTCGTCCACCCTGCCGTCGGCGCGCGCTTGCAGCGGAAAGTGGCCGAGCAGCAGCAGCTCTCCGCCGTCCAACCTTGATAATACGGAAAGAAAGCTTATGTCCTTGAAGATCACCGATGAATGCATCAACTGCGATGTTTGCGAAGCGGAATGCCCGAACGGCGCGATTTCGCAGGGTGACGAGATTTACGTGATCGACCCGGCGAAGTGTACGGAATGCGTCGGTCATTACGATACGCCGCAATGCGTCGAGGTTTGCCCCGTCGATTGCATTTTCAAGGACCCCGAGCATGCCGAAAGCGACGAGCAGCTCCGGGTCAAGTACGAGCGGCTGACCGGCGAACAGTGAAACGGGCGCTCAGGGCGTTTTTCGTTTCAATATGACAAGCGCTCTGTTTTTCGCTCTGTTTCCACCCCGTCATTCCAGCGCGAGCCGGAATCGGAGCGGAATCGGAGGCCCGGTTTCGCAGGGTGGATAAGCGCAGCGCCATCCGCCGGTCCTTGATTTCCGGCGGCTTTGCCGCCGCATGAATCTTCCGATACCTGATGCCTGATTCCTGACATCTGACATCCGACATCCGCCGGTCAGGCGGCGTCGCGCAGGGAAATTTCCTCGACGCGCTCGCGCAGGATGCGGCGGACGGATTCTCCGGCGTTTTCCACGTCCCGCAGCTCCTCGATCAACTGGCTTTCGGCGTGCGTCAGTTCGTTGAGGCGTTCTTCCAGCGTATCGGCCGCCTGGAGGACGCGCTGGATGCTTTCCAGGCGGTGCTTGAGCTGGATCTGACGTTCCCGGATTTGCGTCTCCATCGGCGCGATCAACGCCTTGGTCCAGGACTCGGTGTCGCGGTTGGCGCTCTCGAAGAGGTACTTGACCTGATACATGATTTCGTCGAAGAAACGGTGCGTGACCTGCCGCTTGTCGCGCAGCATCAACTGGAAAACCGTGTTCAGTTGGGTGTCGCACCACTGTTGCAGGCGATCGATCTCCTGGTGATAGTGGGCCAGCGAAAACGGCGTGGGATTGCTCAGCTTGAGACCATGCTCGACGACGAATTTTTTCTGGATGGCGTCGATCATTTCGGTCATTTCGTCGATCTCCGCTTCCGATTCCTTCAAGCGCCGCCGCGCTTCGGCAAAATATCCGTTCATGGCGTCCGACAAGGCGCGCGAGAAGGTAGCGGCCAGCATCGCCCGGCGCGTGGAGGTGATCAGGGTGCGCAGCGAATCGAGTCCGAGATGCTCGAAAAGCCGGTTGCTCAGCCGCGAAAAGATGCTGCGCACGGCGTAGAAACGCTGCAGGCCGGTTTCAAACTCATCCTTTTCCACCCGTACCTTGCCGACCATGTAGCCGACGACGCTCCGGTTCTTGCCGCGCAGTTCGGCCAGTTCGCCAAGCTGTTCGCGCAGCCCGGAAAGACGCGCGTCGAGCAGGCCGTGCGCGTGCTCGTAGATGTCGTCGAACTCGGCCTCGGTGTTTTCCCGCATGATGTCCTGCTTGGCGGGAATCAGTTCGTCCGACAGCACGCGTTCCAGCGCCGGCAGCCGGCTGCGCTCGAGCAGCGCCTGATCACCGTTGACTCTCGCCACCAGGCCTTTTTGCGCCGAAACCGGAAATATCCGGTCGGTTTGGAGTCCCAGCGTCTGCGCGCTTTCCCGCACCTGCCGGTCGATCTCGGCGGCGATCTCCGCCTCCGATTTGAGGCCGTCCCACAAGCCGTCGATCTTGTTCAACACGACGATGCGCCCGCGGGCGTGGCCGCCCAGATGACCGATGTGCTCGTTCCAGACGCTGAGGTCGGACTGCGTCACCCCGGTGTCGGCCGCCAGAATGAACACGATGGCGTGGGCGCTGGGCAGTTGCGACAGCGTGAGTTCGGGTTCCGCGCCGATGGCGTTGAGGCCGGGGGTGTCGAGGATGATCAGGCCCTGCTGCAGCAAAGGATGCGGGTAATTGATGACCGCGTGGCGCCAGCGCGGAATTTCGACCTGGTCTTCCGCGCCGGATACCGCCGCGTGCTCGCCGTCTTCGGAAAAACCCAGGCGGACGGCGGTCTCCCGCGAAACCTGGCGCATTTCGCTGACCGAACGCAGGGTTTCCTGCAAGGCGCCCTGGGAATCGGTGTCCAGCCGCAGGGACGTCCACTCCGCCGGAAGACGCTTGTAGTCGTTGATGCTGGTGTCGGTTTCACGGGTTTCGATCGGCAGCAGCTCGATGCAGGCTTCCTTGCCAGGGTCATACATCAGCTCGGTTGGGCACATCGTCGTGCGCCCGACCGTCGACGGCAACATGCGGTTGCCGTAATGGGCGAAGAAAATGGCGTTGATGAGTTCCGATTTGCCGCGTGAAAACTCGGCGACGAACGCGATCTTCAGGCGATCCTCGCGCAATTTCTCGAACAGGCGCTCGAAGCGCTGATCGGTCTGGGTGTCGCTAAGCTCGTTGTCGACGAGCCAACGGCGAAAATCGGCCAGACTCCCCGAGAGCCGGTTGCGCCATTCGGAATAAACGGCGAACTGTTGGGCAAGCGTCATGACTCATGGTCCGGAAGAATATTTTCCTGGCAATGTACCACAGCCGCCCGCCTGGAACCTATCCCGGCGGTTTTGC
>JAISQQ010000313.1 GCA_031274075.1 Accumulibacter sp. | reverse complement strand
CACCCGTTCGCCACTCGCCGCCTGGGTTGCCCCTGCGCTGCCGTTCGACTTGCATGTGTAAGGCATGCCGCCAGCGTTCAATCTGAGCCAGGATCAAACTCTTCAGTTTCATCCTTGTTAAACTCTCGCTTGACGTCTTTCTTCCTTGACCCCGAAATTTCTTCCAGAATCACGGATTCTTTACTTCCTGCGAGCTTTTGGTCCTTTGGCTCCGGCCCCGGTTTCCTTCGGCAACCCTTCTGTCTCGGCGAATCGCTTCGCTTTCGGCTTCCGGCCTTCCGCTTCTCTTCCGGGGCTGGATCTCGCCTCCTGGCTTTCCCGCGAGGTGACTTCCGCCACCTTCGCTTTCCCGCCATGACGCGACCAACTCCCAAAAACCCACTTCTATCAATCGTCGCTTTGTTAAAGAACAGAACTACAGAACTACTCTTGGTTGCGGGGACAGGATTTGAACCTGTGACCTTCGGGTTATGAGCCCGACGAGCTGCCAGACTGCTCCACCCCGCGCCCGCTGAAGAGGCGGAATTATATACGTGCCGTCTCTTTCCCGTCAACACCGCCGATTGATTTAATCTGATCGGCGACGCGCTTCACTGAAACTTGCGCCGTGTCACGAGGGGGCGAACTATAGCAATCCCTCTTCCCTGCGTCAAGCGCGGGAAAACGGCGCGGCAATTTCATTTTGGCCTTTGCCGCGAAGCCGGCGGCATTCCGGCGCTTTCCCGTTTGGCCGTCTTTCCGGACGGCAGCTTGCCGGGCGCGGTTTTTTTCGTTTCATCCGCCTTGGGCTTTTTTCTTGGCGTGTCCGCGGGCTTATTCCGCGCGTATGGATTCTCCGTCACGTTGAACTGGATGCGGAGCGGCGTTCCCTGCAGTTTGAAGACTTCCCGGAACACGTTTTCCAGGTAGCGGCGATAGGAATCCGGCACCTTGTCGAGCATGTTGCCGTGGATCACGACCAGCGGCGGATTGCGTCCCCCCTGGTGGGCGTAGCGCAGCTTGGGGCGGAAGACGCCGTTGCGCGGGGGCGACTGCCGCGCCACCGCGTCGATCAGGACGCGGGTGAGGCGGGGCGTGGGAAGATCGACGGTCGCCGCGCGGTAGGCGGCGTCGACGGAGCGGAAAACGGCTTCCAGCCCCTGGCCGGTCAGCGCCGATACGTAGTGAAATCGCGCGAAATCCAGGAACTTGAGCCGAGTTTCGAGGCTTGCCTTGATCTGGCCGCGCCGGTAGGCGTCCAGCCCGTCCCATTTGTTGACCGCCACGACCAGCGCGCGGCCGGACTCGACGATGAAACCGGCGATGTGCGCGTCCTGATCGGCGATGTCCTGCCGGGCGTCGAGTACCAGGACGACGACGTTGGCGTCTTCGATCGATTGCAGGGTCTTGATGACCGAGAATTTTTCGATCGTCTCGAAAACCTTGCCCTTGCGGCGCAAACCCGCAGTGTCGATGAGCGTGTATTTTTTTTCGCCGCGCTCGAAGTCGACGAAGATGGCGTCGCGCGTGGTGCCCGGTTGATCGAAGGCGATGACTCGCTCTTCTCCGAGCAAGGCATTGATCATCGTGCTCTTGCCGACGTTGGGACGGCCGACGATGGCCACCTTAAGCCGGGTTTCCCCGGCCTCGCCTTCCCCAGGCATGGGGAAGGGTTCGAGGACGTCCTCGATCAGGCCGCGCACGCCTTCCCCGTGCGCGGCGGAAACGGCATACGGAATCCCCAGGCCAAGCTGGTGGAAATCGGCGGTCGTCATGCCGTGCCCGATTCCCTCGGATTTATTGACCGCCACCGTTACCGGACGCCGCGCGCGGCGCAGCTTGTCGGCGATCTCCCGATCGAGCGCCGTGAGGCCGGCGCGCCCGTCGACCACGAAAATGACGGCGTCGGCTTCCGCGATGGCCTGCCCGGCCTGGCGCGCCATCTCGTGCACGATGCCGTCTCTGGCCAGAGGCTCGAAGCCGCCCGTATCGACCACGAGATACGGTCTGTCGCCGAGTTTCCCGTGGCCGTAGTGACGGTCGCGCGTCAGGCCGGGAATGTCCGCCACCAGGGCGTCGCGCGTCCGGGTCAGGCGGTTGAACAGGGTCGATTTGCCGACGTTGGGCCGGCCAACGATGACTACGGTCGGCTTCATTCCACGTCGATAGCGTAGAGTCCGCCCTTGCTCGTCTGCACCAGGAGATTGCGTCCCAGCGCCTGCGGCTTGGCCCGCACGGGGCTGCCGTCGGTGCTTACCCGCGCGGCGAAAGCGCCGTTTTCCCGGTTCAGGAAATGGACGATCCCCTGCGCGTCCGCCACGGCGACCAGTCCCCGGCGCGGCAGCGGCGCCGAAACGCGCCGCATCGCCAAGTCGTCCTGCTTCCACACGCTGGAGCCGCTGGCGAGATCGAGCGCATGCACGGCGCCCTGGTCATCGGTCACGAAGAGATAGCGCGAATCTATCGCCAGCCCGACCGAACTGGACATGTCGCGCGCCCAGAGGAGATTGCCGTTGTTCAGGTCGAAACAGGCCACCCGCCCCTGGAAAGCCACGGCGCAGATGGTGTTCCCGGCGATCACAGGAAGACTGGTGACGTCGGCCACCCGTTCGAGCTCGGTCGTTCCCTTCGGCAGGGAGACCGTTCCCTCCCAGACGGAGACGCCGTTGTTCAGGCTGACGACGATCAGCTTGCCGCCGGGGAAACCGGCGAGCACGTAATTCCCGTCGATGACCGGAGGCGCCGTCACGCGCAGCGCGAGCGACGGCGACGGGCGCTGGTACAACCATTTCCGCCGGCCATTGGAGGCATCGTAGGCCGCCAGGCAATTGTCGCTGCTGCGCACGACTACCAGCCCCTCGCCCACGGCGGGCGGCGACAGGATTTCGCTCGTGGCCTTGGTTTTCCACGCCAGGCTGCCGTCGGCGGCGGAAAAAACCAGCACGTCGCCTTCCGGCGAGGCCACCGCGACGAGCTTCCCATCCGTGCCGACGCCCGCGGACAGGGGCATGCCGGCGTTGATTTTCCACACCAGCTTGCCGTCGTCGACGCGGATCACCTCGCCATCGCTGCCTGCCGCGTAAACCGAGGAGGCGAACACCGCCGGAGTGAATACGTAGTCGCCGCTCTTGCCGACGCTCTCGCTCCAGCTCACGCGCGCTTCCGCCGTGGCCTGGAACGGCTTCAGCTCGGCCATCTTCGGCCCCTTGCCGGCAAAGGGATTGATGGCGTCGAACGAACTGCAGGCGCAGGCCGCCAGCGCCGCAGCCAAAAAAAGCGCCGCCAGACGCGCGCGCATCATCGGCCTCCGCCCAGGGCGTCGATCTTCTGCCCGATCAGATCGCGGAAAATGGCGTTCGCCTCGCCTCGCCACTCCAGGCCGGCGGCGCCCTTTTCCAGTTCGTCCAGCCGGGCCAGGGCCGTCCGGTAGGCGGACAGCGCTTCCGGTTTCTTGCCCTGCGCGGCGAGGACGTCGCCGCGCATATCCTGGAAGCGGATGGCGAAGGCCGCGCCGGAAGCGCCTTCGAGCTGCGCCAGCGCCTGATCGTAAGCCTTGTCGTCGAGCAATACCGCGGCGGCTCGCAGACGCGCCAGATCGCGCCATTCATCCTTGGCGTGCTCGGCCGCCCAGAGCAACTGGGCCTTGGCCGTCGGCGCGTCGCCGGCCTCGATCATGGCCTTGGCCGAAGTCAGCGCGCCCAGCACCGCGTAGGGCGTCCCGCCGAACTTTTCCAGCAATTCGCCGCTGGCCGCCTTGACCCGCTGCGTATCCTTGTCCTGGACGGCCTTTTGCAGCGCGCCGTAGATGACCGACGCCTGCCCGGCCTGGTTGCGCTGATACCAGTTCCATCCTTGCCAGCCCGCCGCGACCAGGGCGAAGGCGGTCAGCACATTGACCAGCCGGTTGCCGTATTGCTTCCACCAGGCCTTGATTTCGGCAATCTGTTCCTGTTCTTCAAGATCATAAGCAGCCATCAAACATCGTCTCCATCCAAAAAGGCATCAATGATTTCGTCGACGAGCCGGTCGACGCTGACGCGCCTCTGTTCGCGCTTCTGTTCGTACTTCTGCTCGTCGCGCCAACCGCTTTCGGCGCGCAGCGCCTTCAAGCTCACTTCCCCGGCCCTGGCTTCCTCGTCGCCGATGATCACGGCAAAGGCCGCGCCCGAGGCGTCGGCTTTCTTCATCTGCGACTTGAAACTGCCGCCGCCGCAATGGAAGATCACGTCGATCCCCTCGCTGCGCAATCCCTCGGCCACGCGCGGCGCGACGCGCTGCGCGGCGTCGCCCTGGTGCACCAGATAGACGTCCGGCGCCTCCGGCTCCGGCTCGCCGTCCTGCTCGCGCATCAGCATCACCAGCCGTTCCACGCCCATGGCGAAACCGCAGGCCGGCGTCGGCTTGCCGCCGAGCTGCCCGACCAGACCGTCGTAGCGGCCGCCGGCGCAGACCGTCCCTTGCGCGCCGAGGCGGTCGGTGACCCATTCGAACACGGTCAGGTTGTAATAGTCGAGGCCGCGCACCAGGCGCGGATTGATTTCGTAGGGCTGGCCGACGTCGCGCAGGATCTGCTGCAAACCCTCGAAATGGGCCATCGACGCGGCGCCGAGATGTCCCACCAGTCGCGGCGCGCCGGCGATCATTTCCCGCATCGCCGGATTCTTGCTGTCGAGGATGCGCAAGGGATTGGTGTGCAGGCGGCGGCGCGCGTCCTCGTCCAGCACGCCGGCATGCTTCTCGAAGTACGCGGCCAGCTCCGCGCGGTATTTGGCCCGCTCCTCGGGCTGGCCGAGCGAGTTGATCTCCAGCCTGACGCCGTCCAGGTCGAGCTCGTCCCACAAGCGCCCGCCCATGAGAATCTGCTCGGCGTCGATGTCCGGCCCGGCGAAGCCGAAGGCCTCGACGCCGACCTGGTTGAACTGCCGGTAGCGGCCTTTCTGCGGACGCTCATGGCGGAACATCGGCCCCATGTAATAGAGCCGCTGCGGCCGCTGCGCCGCCAGATTGTGCTGGATCACCGCGCGCACGCAGCCGGCGGTGCCTTCCGGCCGCAAGGTCAATCGTTCGCCGTTCAGGCTGTCCTCGAACGAGTACATCTCCTTCTCGACGATGTCGGTCACTTCGCCGATGGCGCGCGTGAACAGCGGCGTCGGTTCGACCAGGGGCAGGCGGATCTTCCGGTAGCCGTAGCTTTTCAGCCACGAACGCACGCTGTCCTCGAACAGATCCCAGGACTCGGATTCTCCGGGCAGGATGTCGTTCATTCCGCGCACGGACTGGATGCTCTGGCTCATGATGTCGATGTGATCCTTCTTTCGTAGGTGCGCGCCACATAGCGCTCGACGATGGCGATGAATTCCCCGGCGATGTTGTCGCCGGACAAGGTGACGGTCTTCACCCCATCCTCGAACACCGGCGCCGCGGGCGCCTCGCCGCTTCCCGGAAGGCTGACGCCGATGTTCGCGTGCTTGCTCTCGCCGGGGCCGTTGACCACGCAGCCCATGACCGCCAGGCTCATGTTCTCGACGCCGTCGTATTCGGCCCGCCACTGGGGCATGCGCCGGCGCACGTGCTCCTGGACGGCGCGCGCGAGTTCCTGGAAGAAACTGTTGGTCGTCCGGCCGCAGCCCGGACACGCCGTGACCATCGGCGCAAAGGCGCGCAGCCCCATGGTCTGCAATATTTCCTGCGCCACCACGACCTCCCGCGCGCGCGCTCCGCCCGGTTCCGGCGTCAGCGAGACGCGGATCGTATCACCGATCCCTTCCTGCAGCAGGACGGCCATCGCGGCCGTCGAAGCGACGATCCCCTTGGAACCCATCCCGGCCTCGGTCAGGCCGAGATGCAGGGCATAGTCGGAGCGCCGGGAAAGCTCGCGGTAGATGGCGATCAGGTCCTGCACGCCGGACACCTTGCACGACAGGACGATGCGCTCGCCGGGAAGCCCGATTTCCTCCGCCTTCGCCGCCGACTCCAGCGCCGAAGCGACCATCGCCTCGCGCATCACGCCGACCGCGTCGAGCGGCCGCGCGCGCCGCGCGTTGCCGTCCATGACCCGCGCCAGGAGACGCGGGTCGAGGCTGCCCCAGTTGACCCCGATGCGCACCGCCTTGCCGTACTTGCAGGCGATCTCGATCATCCGGGCGAAGCGTTCGTCGTGCTTCTCGCCGTGGCCGACGTTGCCCGGATTGATGCGGTACTTGGCCAGCCGCTCGGCGCATTCCGGGTAGTCGGCGAGCAGGCGGTGGCCGTTGTAGTGGAAGTCGCCGACCAGCGGCGCGTCGACGCCCGCGCGTTCGAGCCGTTCGCAGATGCCGGCGATCGCCGCCGCCGCCGCCGGCGTGTTGACCGTGACGCGCACCAGTTCCGAACCCGCGCGCGAGAGTTCGGCGCACTGCGCGGCGGTGCCTGCCGCATCCTCGGTGTCGGTGTTGGTCATCGACTGGACGACCACCGGCGCGCCGCCGCCGACGACCACCCGGCCGATGCGCACCGGCCGCGTGAGGCGGCGTCCGAGCGAGGTGTCCATGCTCATTCGAGCGTCAGGCGGGCCACGTCGTCCCGGCTGCGCGGCGACAGATCGACCGGCTGGCCCCGGTACTTTAGCGTGACGTGGGAGGCGTTGCCGATGACCAGCGCGAACGGCGGCTGGCCCACGATCTCGCGCTGGCTGCCCGCCGGGTTGAGCTGGGAAAAGATGACCTGGCCGCCGCCGTCGCGCACCTCGACCCAGGAACGCTCGGCAAAGGAAAACGCCAGCACGCTGCCCGCCGGGGAAGACTCCGCGCCCGGCCCGGACGGCGCTGGCTCGGCCGGCGACGACTGGGCCGATGGCGGCTCAATCAGCGCTGGCGGAGCCGGCGACGGCCCGGATGGGGCCGGCTCGGCCGGAGCGGCGGAAGGCGAGGGTTCGCCGGGCGGCGCGGCGAACGCCGCTTCCGGCGCGGCCTGGACGGGGATGGGGACGGTATCGGACGCCTCGCCGACCACGCCGCTGACGACGATCACGCCGGGCGGCTCGACCGCGTCGGGAAGCGCCTCGTTCTCCGAAACGAGCGCCTTGATCGATTCGAGGCTGGACCGCCAAGTCTCGGCCGGAATGAAAAAATACGCCAGCAGCGCCAGCAGCAGCGTGACCAGCCCGGCCACCACCCAAACGTAGTCGCGCCGCCGGTCGCCCTGCCCTTCGCGCGGCATGTTGACCGAAGGGGCGGCGCCCACGGCCAGTTCGGGACCATGCGGCATCGGCACCTGGTCCAGCGCCGCCATCAGCGGGCCGGCGTCGATCTCGATATAGCGCGCATAGTTGCGCACGAAGCCGCGAGTCACCGTCCGGGGCCACTGGAACCAGTCGTTCGCCTCCATGGCTTCCACCTGGCGCGGGCTCAATTTGAGCGCCTTCGCCGTTTCTCCGACGGAAATGCCGCGGGCTTCGCGCGCCAGGCGCAGGCGCTGCCCGACGTCGATGGCGTCGTCGTCGTCCGCCAGCACCGGTTCCCGCTCGTCCTGCTCCGGAAGCGCCCCCAACTCCGGGACCATCGCCAACTCCGGAACCCGCATCGAATCCGGGACGATCGCCGGATCGGGGACGATCGGCGAATCGGGGTTAATCGCCGAATCGGGGATGATCGGCGAATCCGGGACGATCGCCGAATCCGGGACGGCTTTCTCCTCGCTCATTCGTAATTACCTTTCAACAATTCCTGATACTGGGGGGAATCGGGAAACCTGCGCCGCAACTGGAGAGTCAGGCTCTGCTCGTCCGCCTTGTTGCCCAGGCGGCGCTCGACGCGCAAGAGCAGCCAGAGTATTTCCGGTTCCGGGTCGACCAGGTTGAGCACCTCCATCAATTGTTTCCTGGCGGCGTCGAAATTGCCGCGGTGGTAATAGACGTCGGCCAGGTGATACAGCGCCTGCGGATGTCCCGGCATCAGGCGCAGCGTCTTGCGCAGGGCATCTTCCGCGCGGTCGAGTTCATCGATCTTGATGTAGCAGGCGCCGGCGTTCAGGTAGGCGTTGCCCGGCGTCTGGTACATCGGATTGTTGTAGGCGCGCTCGAAATACTCGATCGACTCCTTCGCCCGGTCGGTCTGGCAGAGGAACCAGCCGTAATTATTGTTGATCTCCGGGTTTTTCTCATCGAGGCTCAAGGCGCGCTGGAAATCCTTCTCCGCCGAATCGAGCTCCCTGACGTAGAACAGCACCAGCCCCCGCGTGCTGAACGCCGGCGCGTAGTCCGGATCGATCGCCGCCGCCAGCGTCAGCTCTTCGAGCGCGACGATCAGGTTGCCGTCCTGGAAATAGAGCGACCCCAGTTCGGTGTGCGCCTTGGCGCGCGTCCGCGGATCCTTGGGCATCGGCGACGTCGGCAGGTCCGTCGTCGCCTGCTCCGGCGCCGGCTGCTGCGCTCCCGCCCGCGGAGCGAAGCCCGACAACAACAGCGTCAGCGCGCAAAAACAGGCAAATCCCTTGCTCAGCACCTTGGTCATAATGATCTCACCTCGTGAATAGCGGTTATAGCGCTTGGCGGCCGCCCGGAACGCCGCGTTTTATCCCGCACCCGCCCGGCGAGCTGGCCGCACGCCGCGTCGATGTCCCCGCCGCGGGTCTTGCGCGTCGTGGTGACGACGCCCGCGTCGATCAGGATTTCGGCGAATCTCCGCAGCCGCGGCGGCGAAGAGCGCCGGAAGGGCGAACCGGGAAACGGATTGAACGGAATCAGGTTGAATTTACATGGAACGTCGCCGGTCAGGTCCAGCAAGCGGCGCGCGTGATCTTCCGAATCGTTGACCCCGGCGAGCATCACGTACTCGAAAGTCACGAAATCGCGCGGCGCGCGCCGCAGATAGCGCCGGCAGGCGGCCATCAGTTCGCGCAGCGGATATTTGCGGTTGATCGGCACCAGCGCGTCGCGTAGCGCGTCGTCCGGCGCGTGCAGGGAAACGGCCAGGGCGACCGGACACTCGTCGCGCAGGCGGTCGATCATCGGCGCCAGCCCGCAGGTCGACACCGTCACGCGCCGCCGCGACAGGCCGTAGGCATTGTCGTCGAGCATCAGGCGCAGGGCGGTCGCCAGGTTCTCGAAATTGGCCAGCGGCTCGCCCATGCCCATCAGCACCACGTTGCTGACCCGCCGCTCCGCCGCCAACCCGGCCCCCGCGCCCAGCACCCGGTTGACCTGCCAAAGCTGGCCGATGATCTCGCCCGCCGTCAGATTGCGGTTGAAGCCCTGCTTGCCGGTCGAACAAAACGCGCAGTCGAGCGCGCAGCCGGCCTGCGTCGACACGCACAGCGTGCCGCGCTGCTCCTCGGGAATGAACACCGCCTCGACGGCGTTTCCCCCGCCGACGTCGAACACGAACTTGCGCGTATCGTCGTCCGAGAGCCTGTCCGAGACGACGGCCGGCGGCACGATCCCGGTCATCGTCCCGAGTTTCTCGCGCAGGCTCCGGGCGATGTCGCTCATCGCCCCGAAGTCGTCCTGCCCGCAGCGGTGCATCCAGCGCAATACCTGCCGGGCATGGAACGGCTTCTCGCCCAGGCCGGCAAAATACGCCATCAGGCCCGCGGCATCGAAGTCGAGCAGATTGACGGCAACGCCCATGCGCGAATCTCCCCCGGAGCGGTCTCAGCGACCGGCGTAGAGGTTCATCGCCGGAAAGAAGAAGGCGATTTCCGCCTGGGCCGTATCGGCGCCGTCGGAACCGTGCACCGCGTTGGCGTCGATCGATTCGGCGAAATCCGCGCGGATCGTCCCCGGAGCGGCCTTCTTCGGGTCCGTCGCGCCCATCAGCTCGCGGTTCCTGGCGATGGCGTCCTCGCCTTCGAGCACCTGCGCCATCACCGGCCCGGAAGTCATGAATTCGACCAGTTCGCCAAAGAACGGCCGCTCCTTATGCACGGCATAGAATTGCCCGGCTTCCCGCGGCGACAGCCAGGCCATTTTCGCGGCGACGATCTTCAGTCCCTTGGCTTCAAAACGGGAATAGATTTCCCCGATCACGTTCTTGGCGACGGCGTCGGGCTTGATGATGGAAAGCGTGCGTTCGATGGCCATACGATTCAATCTCCTGGTCGGTTAGGAACGAAGCCCTGAAAATTTTTTAATTCTACCAATAACCTACCGGAACTGACGGATTTAGGTCGAAAACTCTTCCAATGCAAGCGCAAAACGGGAAAAATACGAACGAAACAGCCCGCGCGCCGGAGGGGGCGGCGGGCCGCTCCGGCGCCCGCCGGGCTTGCGACGCGCGGGCATCGCGGGTACCATCATCGAGTCTGAAACTCGTCTTTTTGAATCAAGGGATTAGCGTCATTTTCTCGCGTATTTTTCAAAGTTGACTCCATGGTCGAGCAGCCATTCAAAACGAAAGAAGCATGGATCGAGTATTTCAGCGCGGTCGACATGCCGATCCTGCGTCAAACCGCCCGCCGGCTGGAAGAAGTCCGCCAGAACATCGACCAGGTCAGCGGGCGCCACATCGCCTCGATCGTGCTGCAGGACCCCTTGCTGGCCATCAAGGTGCTCGGCTACATCCAGCGCTTCCAGGGAAAGTACCTGCACTCGGACATCACCACCATCGCCAACGCGATCATGATGATCGGCATCGAACCCTTCTTCGCGCACTTCGAATCCCTGGCCACGATCGAGGAGCGGCTCAAGGACGAGCCGCGGGCGCTGCTCGGCGTGCTGCACGTCATCCGGCGCGTCCAGCAGGCGTCGCGCTACGCCCAGAAATGGGCCTTCGAGCGGCACGACATGAACATCGAGGAAGTCGAGCTCGCCGCCTTGCTGCACGACCTGGCGGAAATCCTGCTGTGGTGCTTCGCGCCGAAGCTGGCGATCGAGATCCGCCGGCGGCAGCAGGCCGATCCGGCCTTGCGCAGCGCCACGGCGCAGATGCAGGTGCTCGGCATCCGCCTGTTCGACCTGCAACTGGCGCTCTGCGACGCCTGGCGCCTGCCCGAGCTGCTCAAGACGCTGATGGACGACGTCAACGCCGAGCTCCCGCGCGTGCGCAACGTCGTCCTGGCGGTCAACCTGGCGCGCCATTCGGCCAACGACTGGAACAATCCAGCGCTGCCGGACGACTTCGCGGCAATCGAAAATTTGCTGCACATCGATCGCCAGACCCTGCTCGCACGGCTCAACGTCCCGGACGACATCGCCGTGAAATACTTGTCAGAGGACAGAAGACAGTAGTATTTGCGGGCGCGAAGCGCCCGGTAACTGAACTGTCATCTGTCTTCTGGATTTTCAATATGCGCCTGCGGATCAAGACGAATATGGCGGTAGGCCACATAACTGTCGTGCTCGATGAAGGGATGGTCGCCCGGTTTCAAAATGCGGGACTCAGCAAGCGTAGCTTGAGCTTGCGAAACTCAATGTTCCAAACCTTGGGCTTCATTCTTCAACCCGATTTTCCGTTTTCACCCTTCACCGAGTTTTCGAGTTCCTCCCAGCGTTCGAGCAGTGCCGTCAATTCCCCGTCGATTTGGGCCAGGCGCATTGACCAGGCGTTCGCCGCTTGCGGATCGCTCCGGTACAAGGCGGGATCCTCGATTCGCCGGGTGATTTCGCGCTGCTCGTCTTCGAGCGCGCCGATCCGCCCGGGCAGTTCGGCGAGTTCGCGCGTCTCCTTGTAGCCCGGCTTGCGGCTGCCGTCCGCCCTGGGCCGGGACGCGGTTTCGCCGCGGGGCTTGCCGCCGCGCGCGTTTTCCTGGCGTCCGGCTGGCGCGGCGGCAGCCTTTTGCCGCGCCTGGCAATCGGCCCGGTCCTGATAACCGCCGGCGTACTCGCGCCAGATTCCGTCTCCTTCGGCGGCGATGGTCTGGGTCACCACGTTGTCGAGAAACGCCCGGTCGTGGCTGACTAGGAAGAGCGTGCCCGAATAGTCCTGCAACAGTTGTTCGAGCAGTTCCAGCGTTTCGACGTCCAGGTCGTTGGTCGGCTCGTCGAGCACCAGCACATTGGCCGGACGGGCGAACAGGCGCGCCAGCAACAGGCGGTTGCGCTCGCCGCCGGACAGCGAACGCACTGGCGAACGCGCGCGTTCCGGGGCGAACAGGAAATCGCCGAGATAGCCGATGACGTGCTTACGCTCCTTGCCGATCTGCACGTAATCCGAACCCGGCGAGATAAACTCGGCCAGCGCCGCGTCTTCATCCAGCCGCGCGCGGAACTGGTCGAAATAGGCCGCCTGGATATTCGTTCCCAAGCACACCGAACCCGCGTCCGGCGCCAGTTCGCCGAGAATCAGGCGCAGCAGCGTCGTCTTGCCGGCGCCATTCGGGCCGATCACGCCAATCTTGTCGCCACGCTGCAAGCGGCAGGAAAAGTCGCGCACCACGCATTTCTCGCCGAAGCTTTTATGCACGCCGACGAGTTCGGCTACCAGCTTGCCGCCGCGCTCGCCCGCGTCGAGCGCCAGTTCCACCCGGCCCTGCCGCTCGCGCCGCGCCGCCCGCTCGCGCCGCAAGCGTTGCAGGCGCTGCACGCGGCCCTCGTCGCGCGTGCGCCGCGCTTCGATGCCCTTGCGTATCCAGATTTCTTCCTGCGCCAGGAATTTGTCGAACTTCGCATTGCGCGCCGCCTCGTCGTGCAGCATCTGTTCCTTGCGCGCCCGATAGTCGACGAAACGCCCCGGAAACGATTGCAGCCGGCCGCGGTCCAGCTCGACGATGCGCGTCGCCACCCGGTCGAGGAAGCGGCGGTCGTGCGTGACCAGCAGCAGCGACACGCCAGATGACAACAGCAATTCCTCCAGCCATTCGATGGCCCCGATGTCCAGGTGATTGGTCGGCTCGTCGAGGAGCAGCAGCTCGGGCGTTACCGCCAGCGCCCGCGCCAGGGCCAGACGCTTTTTCTGCCCGCCCGAGAGCGCGCCGACCGGCGCGTCCGGAGGCAGCGAAAAGCGCTGGATCACCCGTTCGGCCTGCGCCTCGAACGACCACGCGTCGCGCGCTTCGAGTTCCCCCTGCAGCGCGTACAGGCGCTCGCCCAGCGCCGTATGATCGGCCGCGGCCGCGGCCATCGCCTGCGCCGCCGCGTGGTATTGCGCCAGCAGGGCCGAAACGTCGCCCATGCCCGCCACCACGGCCTCGAAGACGGAAAGCGACGGGTCGAACGGCGGTTCCTGCGGCACGTAGCCCAACCGGGTTCCAGGCTGCAGCCAGACCGACCCATCGTCCAGCGCGCCCTGCCCGGCCAGGGCACGCAACAGCGACGACTTGCCGCAGCCGTTGCGCCCAATCAGGGCCACCCGCTCGCCGGAATCGATCTGCAGCTCGGCATGATCGAGCAGAGGCACGTGGCCGTAGGCCAGCGAGGCGGTGGAAAGAATCAGATGAGGCATCGCTGGCGGGTTCCGGTAAAACGAAGAGGCGAATGATGCTTCAATCCACGTCCGGCAGGCCGGACCAAAGCACAGAGGGGCTTGCGCCCCTCCCGTGCGGGATTATCCACCTGAAGGGAGATGTTTCCAAGCTTCCAACCGGAGTCGGTTTTTGATAAGGCAGGAACGCCGATCAAGCTGCGCCCGCCTCAATGAGCGGCGAAAAAAAAAGCAGCCCGCAGGGTGCTAGAATACGCCCCGACCTCCTCGTAGCATAATGGATAGTGCACACGCCTCCTAAGCGTGAGATACAGGTTCGATTCCTGTCGAGGAGGCCAGGAGACAAGTTTCAGGTAGTCCAGCACAGTCTCAAACATCTAGTATTTGCAAGGGTTTCAGGCGGTTTTATCGTCCCAGACGGTTTTAGTTGGTTTCATACAATCCGGCAGTATTTAGCAGTATACTTGACAGTACACGCCCAAAACCCGAAAACGTATACTGTCATGGCTCTAAGCGATACTGCGCTCCGCGCCGCCAAACCGGCCGCGAAAGACTACCGAATTTCCGATGATCGTGGGCTTTACCTGCTGGTTGCTGCCAAAGGCGGCAAGATGTGGCGCTTCGATTACCGTCACGGCTTCAAACCGGGCACGGATAAACCGCGCCGCCTGACGCTGTCGCTTGGAACCTATCCGGATGTTTCCCTCAAGGATGCCCGTACACAGCTTGACGATGCGCGCAAGTTGCTGGCTCAAGGTATCGACCCC
Organism: Accumulibacter sp.; assembly: GCA_031274075.1. Lineage (GTDB taxonomy): Bacteria > Pseudomonadota > Gammaproteobacteria > Burkholderiales > Rhodocyclaceae > Propionivibrio. The sequence continues at coordinate 4,658 of JAISQQ010000313.1, read as the reverse complement.
GGCGCGGAACGCAAGGCACGGAAAGCGGCGAATTATGTTTTTGTGACATTTCCCCGGAAATTCTTCCCCATGCACTGATACAGGCGAGTGCGGACAACGTATGCCGAACGTTTTTTCCCTTTCCGCTTCATGGCTGAGTCCTGTACAGGCAAAGCGCTACGGCTCGCCGCGTCCTGGCCGTTAATAAGCATAAAATCTTACTAATTTAGGGTACGGCGCAGCGGGGGAGTCGGGCGTGCGCACCGTTTTGGTGCATTGTCGTTCCCAGATATGTTGTGTGATGGCCTCGTACAACATGCGGCGCTTTGAAGGGGGTGCGGGAATGGCTTAAAGGTGGGTACGCCTTTCATTACCGCACTCGCCATGACGAACCCTGACTTGAAGTTGTCGTTTCCCATCGCGCCTTTGAACCCCGAGGACCTTGACCCGCGCAAGGCGGCGAAGATCATGTATTGGGCCGGGTGGCGCGTTACCCGCATTGGGGAAGTATTGGGCGTGCCAAGGGGTACGTTGTTCTCGTGGAAATACCGGGATGGATGGGACGATGAGGAATCCATTGCCCGCGTCGACTCCACTATCGAAGCGCGGATGATCATGCTGGTCGCCAAGGAGGGGAAGGAAGGGCGGGATTACAAGGAAATCGATTTGCTGGGCCGACAGCTCGAGCGCACGGCGCGGGTGAAAAAGTATATGGGGGCGGTACCGAAATCGATTTGAATCCGAAGATTGCCAACAGAAACGCCGGGCCAAAAAAGAAGCAGGAAAGGAATGTTTTCTCTGAAGAGGAAATCGACGAGCTGAACCGGGCCTTCCATGATTCGCTGTTCGAGTATCAGAAGCACTGGTTTCGCGCGGGTGAAACGGAGCGTATCCGCAATATCTTGAAGTCACGGCAAATCGGGGCCACCTGGTACTTTGCCCGCGAAGCTTTGGTCGACGCGCTGGCGACCGGGCGCAATCAGATTTTTCTGTCGGCTTCCAAAGCGCAGGCGCATGTCTTCCGCCAGTACATCGTGCAGTTCGCTTACGATGTCTGCGGAGTGGAAATGCGAGGCGATCCGATGGTATTGCCCAACGGCGCCACGCTCTACTTTCTCGGAACCAACGTTCGCACGGCGCAAAGCTACCACGGCAATTTGTACATGGATGAATATTTCTGGATATGCAAATTCCAGGAATTCCGCAAGGTGGCCAGCGGTATGGCCATGCACACCCACTGGAGGCAAACGTATTTCTCCACGCCGTCCGCCATGTCGCACGATGCGTATCCGTTCTGGACGGGCGCATTGTTCAACCGGGGCCGGAAGAAAGAGGAACGGGTCGAAATCGATATTTCACACGCCGCGCTTTCTCCCGGCATGCACACCGCCGATGGCCAGTGGAAGCAGATTGTCACGGTGGAAGACGCCGTTGCCGGAGGATGCAATCTCTTTGACCTGGAGCAGCTCAAGCGCGAATACTCCCCCGACGAATACGGCAACCTGCTGATGTGCCTGTTCATCGACGACACCGCGAGCATTTTCCCGCTGGCCTTGCTGATGCGGGCGATGGTCGATTCCTGGGAAGTCTGGGATGACTTCCGCCCCTTCTTTGTGCGGCCTTTTGGCGATCGTGAGGTATGGATTGGCTATGACCCTTCGGTGTCCGGCGATTCGGCCGGTCTGGTGGTGATCGCGCCGCCGATGGCCGCCGGCGGAAAGTTCCGTATTCTCGAACGTCACCAGTTCAAGGGCATGGATTTCCAGGGGCAGGCCGACGAAATCAGGGCCATGCTGGAGCGCTATCACGTCGCGTACATCGGCATCGATACCACGGGCGTGGGGCAGGGTGTCTATCAGCTCGTCCGGCAGTATTACCCGGCGGCCGAGTCCATCCAGTATTCCGCGGACAAAAAAGTGGCCATGGTGCTGAAGGCGCTGGACGTACTCAACAAGGGACGTCTTGAATTCGACGCCGGGTGGACGGACGTGGCGCAAAGCTTCATGGCGATCCGCAAGACGATGACTGAATCCGGCCGTCAAGTGACCTTCAAGGCCGACCGTTCCGACATCGCGTCGCATGCCGATCTGGCCTGGGCGGCGATGCACGCCCTGTCCCACGAACCGCTGGCGACGGGGGAACAGGGCGCGGGCGCGGCGCGGATGGAGTTTATCGACTGAGCGCCGCGCCGTCGTTCCGAAGCGCATACGCCGGGTTCGTCCCGGCTTTTTTTGGCTCCGATGTTGTAAGAGACGCTCATACAACATGACGGACGTGACAAACAAGAACCGTGTAGATACCGTGAGGACGTGTTGGAAAACCAACGGACTACACGGAAATCCAAAGGAGTGAAATTCATGTCGAACGCAAGCGGCGCCGCGGCGCCTGGCCGGACCGGGCCGATCAAATATCGAGAGCGGTTTTTATCGCGTGGCGATGTCTCGCAAATGGTCGACCTGAGCAAAAGCACGATTTACAGGTTGGTTGCCGAAAAAAGTTTTCCCTCCCCGGTTTCCACGGGCGCAAAACGTGTGGCCTGGCTGGAATCCGAGGTCATGCAATGGATGGACGCGCGTATTGAAGAGCGCGACAAGAAAGGAAGCCTCAATGCTTGAAAATCCCAAAAACATGGCGACGGTCGCGGCCATCATTGAAAAGATAGATAGCGCTCATGCCGAATTTTCGGAACTCTCCAGAGAGTTGGAGAAGATCAAGGGGCATCGCGACACCTTGTTGAAAGCGGCGGCCGCCGCCGAGGAGGAAGCGGAAAACGTTCGTGAAGAATTGAAGCAGGTCATGCACGACACGGCGGGCAAGCCCGGAAAAACCTTGCTGGGAAAACAGGCCGAACACCGCGCGGCGCTTGAAATGGCGGAAGACTATAAAGCCCTGGCGGAAGAGGCTTCCGACGAAGCCGTTGAAATTCGCGTCAAGATGAGTTCGCCCGCGCGCGATCTGGAACGCTCTCGCAGAGAACTTGAAACAAGCTTTCCTCGCCTGGTCATTCGTGAAGCCATTGAAAGCATCGCTCCCAGCCTGAAAATTGCCCTGGACAGTATGCTTCACGAATACCGCCGCGATGATTTTTCTCCATTCAACCCGTCTTTCATGTTTTTCAAAGAGCATGAAATCGCCGAGTCTCTTCTGATAAGTGAAATACGGAAGGCCATCGACCTGAAAAACACGAACAACGAAACCCCGGATTACATCAAGAAAGCCCTGAAGAAAAGAGCCACCGGCTTTGTGCCTTATTCCACCGTTCAAATTGCCCAGCTAAAGCGAGGCATCAGGCCCGTTGGCGACCCTTTTAACCCACGTCAAGAAAGAAAGGAACAATCACTATGACCCTGCCCATTCATTGCCCGGTTTGCGGGAGCACGGCAAAACTTGCCGGGCAAAAGGACTATAAGCCGGGCATCACTCACGCTCTGTTTACCTGTGCCAATTCGGATTGCCACTGTGAATTTTATGGAGAAATCGTCTTGACCCGCAGCCCGCTTCCCGGAACGAATTTCTTTTCCGCCAAAGGCAAGGGAACGGACGGCGGACGTATCGTGGCGACGGATTGCTGAACGCATGAAGCCGAGCGCCCGACGATGAGAATCATCTGTCCGCATTGCGGCCAGATCAGCGTTGTCCGCACCTCGCGCGAGATTACGCCGCTGAGCCGTGAAGCCTTTGTCCAGTGTCCAAACATCAACTGCGGCCATATCTGGAAAATCATTGTCTCCGCGGCGACAACGATTCATGAGTCACTGAATCCGCGTGCAGGCGTTTTTATCCCCTTGAGCCGGAAAATCGGTGGAAGCCCGGAAAAGGAAGCGCCGATGAGTGAATAGCCGTTTCCGAAAGACATAAAAAATGGGCGCTCCGTCAAAGGGAAGCGCCCATTCAAAAACTACCCAAAGGAACTACGATGCAAGAGCATAAGACAAGTTCAAGCTTCACGCAAGGGACGCGACTCTTCCCGAATCGCCTGGCGCAAGGCCGCCCGCGGTTCGATCCGCCGGAGGGCTTCCCCGTGTTTTTCCGGGGATCACGCGGACAGCGACGCCGGCAATACGCCGGCGGGCCGGTTTGCGGAATGTTCGGCGCGCCACAGATCGTAATCCGATTGCATGCGCAGGAACATTTGCGCCGTGGGGCCGCCGCCATCGGGCGTCTTGAGCCACGCTTCGAGGCGCAGGGCCATGTCGGCGCTGATGGCCGCCTTGCCGTTGATGAGGCGGGAAAGCATGACCCGGCTCACGCCCAGTTGCCGCGCCGCGCTGGTCACGGTCAGGTTCAGCGCGGGCAAGACGTCGTCGCGCAGCGAGACGCCGGGATGCGGCGGATTGTGCATTCTGCTCATGTTCTCTCTCCGTCAGTGATAGTCCTGGTAATCCACGAGGATCGCGTCCTCGCCCTCGAATTTGAAAGTCAGGCGCCAGTTGCCATTGACCGTGACCGCCCAGTGCCCGGCCAGGTCGTGCGACAGGCAATGCCGTTTCCAGCCCGGATAGTCCATGCCGGCCGGCGAGCTGGCCGCGTTCAGGAAAGCCAGTGGCATGGCCAGCCGGCGGGCATGATCGGGGCGGATTCCCGCGCGGCTTCCGGTCTCGAAGAACGCCTTGACGCCTTTGTGGAGGAAGGATTTGATCATGGCCGAATGGTAGCTTGTAAATTGACGCTTTACAAGC
>JAISQQ010000256.1 GCA_031274075.1 Accumulibacter sp. | reverse complement strand
GCGGTAGCGGTTGGACGGCTCCGACAGCCACACGATCACCGCCGGAATGCCGTTTGCTTTCTGCACGAATGCCGGGTAGATCATGCGCTGGGCAAAGGCCAGCGTGCCGCCGCCGACCGCGGCGCTTTCCGCTCCCAGGAGTTCGCCCGAGGATTGCGCGATCAGATTGACCTTTTTCACGCCGGCCTTGCTGAATTCCTCCTGGAGGATTCCCTTGGCTTCCGCCACCGCCGTCCAGCTTTGCAATTGCAGGTTGATGCTTTCCGGAGGAGCGTCCTCCGCATGGGCCGCGCCCGCGAACAGCAGGCTCGACGCCCAGACGGTCCCGGCCAGAAGGGCCGGCGCAAACCGGACGGCCCGTCGTTGCTTTGCTCTCATCATGGTACCCCTGTCAAAAAATGAACATAAGCCAGCCTCATCGGAAAAAGGCTGATCCGCCGGCCGGATCGAGACCCGGCCAGAACAAGAACACGAAAAGCTGTCATTGCTCGCGGCATCTACCCTAACTACCCGGTTCCGCTACGGGAACGAAGATATTTTCATTAGCTTATCGTCCGTGGACATATGTCAAATAGAAATATAAGGATATATGAAGATATTAGTTCTTCGTTTTCATGACTGCGTTTATCCTTTGCTCGTCATGGTTGGCGGCGACGCTGCGAAAGGAGACGAGCTATGTACAGGACCGATGCCGGCGTGGCCGGCGATGTGGCCAATAAGCGCAAATCCGCGGGCAAGGACGGGGCTTCGGGATCTTTCGCCGCGGCGGGCGGAATCCCGCCCGAAATCCAGCGCGAACGTTGTAACGCCGCCGCCCGGAGAGCCAAGGAGTTCCTGCTCAACGCGCCGCAGAAAATCGACACCGAGCGGCTCGGCTTTCTGCTCGAAGCCTATCGTGAATTCGACTACGAGCCGCCGGTCGTCCTGCGCGCGCGGCTTTTCGACAAGCTGCTGAGAGCCAAGCATATCTATATCGACGACAATCCCATCGTCGGCACCGTGACCGGCCATCCCGCCGGCGTCTATGTCTATCCGGAATGGGATTCCGGCTGGATCATCAAGGAAATGAACCAGGCGATGATGAGCCACCTGGGAAAGATAGACATCTCCAAGGAAGAAAAGCAGCTCATGTTCGAGGCGGCGCGCTATTTCAAGGAAAGAAGCGCGCTGGCGAAAGCGCACCGGCTCTCGCAACAGCTTCATGACTGGGACCCCCGCCCGCTGGTCGATGCCGGCCTGTTTACCGAAGGCGCGAGCTTCACCAAGGGCGCGGGCAACGTCGATTACGAAACCTTCGTCAACAAGGGTCTTGCCGCGATCATTGCCGAAACCGAGGAGCGCCTGCGCGCGCTCAAGGTCAACACCGAAAACGCCGGGAAAATCGATTTCTATCGCGCGGTGCTCATCACGCTGCATGCCGTCGTCGCCCTGGCGCATCGCTACGCCGAGCTCGCCGGGGAAACCGCGGCATCGACCGACGATCCGATCCGTAAAGCCGAGCTGCTCGAAATCGCGGCTGTCTGCCGCCGTGTTCCGGAACATCCGCCGCGCAATTTCCGCGAAGCGGTGCAATCGTGGTGGTTCCTCCATCTCGGCATCCAGATCGAACAAGGCGGCTGCGGCTCGTCGCCGGGACGCATCGGCCAGTATCTGAACCCTTATTACCTGATCGACAAGGCGGCGGGCAAGTCTTCCGAAGACGCGCTCGGCTGGCTCAAATGCCTCTTCGTCAAGATTCTCGAATTCGGTTATTACCAGGGGATTACCTATGCCAAGCTGCTTTCGGGGCACACCGGGCACACGATCAACATTGGTGGCCTCGACGCGCGCGGGGAAGACGCCACGACGGATCTCGATTATCTGATCCTCGATACCCAGATCGAATTGCGCAATATCCAGCCGACGATCACGGTGCTCTACCACGACAAGCTGAAGGAAGATTTCCTGCTCAAGGCCATCGATCTCGAACGCACGGGGCTTGGACAGCCGCAATGGATGAACACCAACGTCATCGTCGAACGCCTGCTTGCGCGGCACGCGAGGAACGGCATCACGCTCGAAGACGCGCGCAACTGCATCAACATGAGCTGCGTCGGTACCGGCGTCGCCGGAAAAACCGCTTTCGTCTCCGAAAACATGACCTTCAATCTCGCCAAATGCTTCGAGCTGGCGCTGAACGACGGCGTCGACCCGCTCACCAAAAAGGTGGTCGGCGCGCGTACCGGCGACCCCGAATCGTTTGCCGATTTTGAAGCGCTTTATGCCGCCTACGCCGCGCAGGTCAGAAATCTTTTCGAGAAGATTCGTCCGTATGGCTCAATCGCCGGCAAGGCGATCGGCGACACCGTTCCCGGCGCGTTCCGTTCCGCCATGTACGGCGGCTGCCTCGAACGCGGAAAGACCGAATCGAGCGGCGGCGCCGACTATTATCTTTACTTCGTCATCAGTACCGCCGGCGTCGACGCCGCGAATTCGCTCATGGCCGTCAAGCACCTGGTCTTCGATACGAAGCGCTTGAGCATGAGGCGGCTTCTCGACGCGCTCGCCGTCAACTTTGAAGGACAGGAAGAAATCCAGTTGCTTTGCCGCGGCGCGCCCAAGCATGGCAACGGTGATCCGGAAATGGACGCGCTGGTGCGCCGCGTCTATGACGACGCGCTGGCAACGTTCCACAGCGTCGACGAAGGCTTCTACGGCGAACACAAGGCGAACATCGAGGCCTATTCGCTGACCATCCACAATTATTTCGGTTTGTTGACCGGCGCGCTGCCGACCGGGCGCAAGAAGGAAAGACCGCTGACCGACGCCAGCGTGTCGGCGATGCCGGGAACCGACACCCAGGGGCCGCTCGCGCTCGTCGCTTCGGCCGCGCAGGCGCTCGATACCGTCAAATACGGCTCGAACCACTTCAACATGAAATTCCATCCGAACGCGATCCAGGGGATTGGCGGCGCGCGCAAACTGCTCGCGCTGATCAAGACCTATATGGACCTTGGCGGGTCGCACATCCAGTTCAACATCGTCAGTTCCGACACGCTGAAGCACGCGCAGGAAACGCCGGAGGAATATCGCGACCTGACGGTGCGCGTCGCCGGGTTCAGCGCCTACTTCACGCGGCTGCACGAGGGCGTGCAGGACGAACTCATCGCCAGGACGGAACTCGCGTTTTCCTGAAGGACGGAGGGAAAATGGAAATCACGCCTGAGGCCAGCGAAAAGCTGCGGGAATTCCTGGACGATTACGGCAACGGCGGTTTCGTGCGCGTCTCCCGGCTGGTCACCGGCGGCGGCTGTTGCGCGAAGCTTTCCCTGGGCGTCAGTCTCGACGATGAACACCACGAGGACGAAGACCTGCTCTTCACCATCGACGGCCTGCCCGTGGTGATGGAAAAAAGCCTTCACGCCGCGATTCCGGAGATCGAAATCGCCTTCGACGAGGATATAGGGATCGTCGTTTCCGACAAGAACGCGGCCCCGGCGTGACTTCATGACCGTGGCTGGCGGTGAAACAGCCGGACAAGAAACGACGCCCGCGGGCGTTGTTTTCGATATCCAGCATTTCAGCCTGCACGATGGCCCCGGAATCCGTTCGACGGTGTTTCTAAAAGGCTGTCCGCTGGCCTGCCGCTGGTGCGGCAACCCCGAATCGCAGAGTCCGCGCGCGCAGTTGATGTATTTCACGCATCTTTGCGCCGCCTGTGGAAGCTGCGTGAAAACCTGCCCGAATCACGCCATGATTTCCGTGGCGGACGGCGTGCGCTTCGATCCGTCGCTGTGTTCCGCCTGCGGCGCCTGCGTCCCGGGCTGTCTGCGCGGCGCGCGCAATTTGTCCGGAAAGCGCCTGGGCGTCCGCGAAATCAGCGACGAGGTGCGCCAGCACTGGCGCATATTCCAGCAAAGCGGCGGCGGCGTGACCGTGAGCGGCGGCGAACCGCTCACGCAGAAGGATTTTCTGCTCGCCCTGTTGACGGAACTGCACGACGAGGCGGGGCTCTCCACCTGCCTCGATACCTGCGCCAAGGCGCCCTGGCCGGTGCTCGAACGGATATTGCCGCATCTCGATCTCGTGCTTCTCGACATCAAGCACGTCGATGACCAAAAACATCGGCAATGGACGGGAAGCGGCAATGCCGACATCCTCGCCAACGCGCAAAAACTGGCCGAAAGCCCGCTCGAGGTCGTCGTCCGCATTCCGCTGATTCCCGAATTCAACGATGCCGACGCCGATCTGTACGACATCGCGGATTTTCTCGCCAAAACCGGCCTGAAGCATGTCGAAATCATGCCCTATCACCTGCTCGGACTCAGCAAATACCGGGCGCTCGGAAAAAACTACACCCTTCCCGCCA
>JAISQQ010000253.1 GCA_031274075.1 Accumulibacter sp. | reverse complement strand
TTCCGCGTAATTCCTTTCCAGCCAGTCGCGGTAGGCGCCGGACTGGACGTTGGCCACCCACTCCGGGTGATCGAGATACCAGCGCACGGTCTTGCGTATGCCGGTGGCGAAGGTTTCCGCCGGACGCCAGCCGAGTTCGCGCTCGATCTTGCCGGCGTCGATGGCGTATCGCCGGTCGTGGCCGGGGCGGTCGGCGACGTAGGCGATCTGTTCGCCGTAGGAGCGGCCGTCGGCCCGGGGACGCAATTCGTCGAGCAGGCCGACGATGGCATGGACGATGTCGAGGTTGAGTTTTTCGTTCCAGCCGCCGACGTTGTAGGTTTCGCCCGGACACCCCGCGTCGAGAATGCGTCGGATCGCCGCGCAGTGATCGCTCACATAGAGCCAGTCGCGGATCTGCCTGCCGTCGCCGTAGACGGGCAGGCGCTCGCCGGCCAGCGCGTTGACGATCATCAGGGGAATGAGTTTTTCGGGGAACTGGTAGGGGCCATAGTTGTTCGAGCAGTGGGTGGTCAGCGCCGGCAAGCCGTAGGTGTGGCGATAGGCGCGCACCAGATGGTCGGAAGACGCCTTGGACGCGGAATACGGGCTGTTGGGCGCATAACGGTGGTTCTCGGAGAAAGCCGGGGCGTCGGCTTCGAGCGAGCCATAAACCTCGTCGGTGGAAACGTGCAGGAAGCGAAACGCGGATTTTCCGGCTTCGTCCATCGCCGAAAAATAGGCGCGGGCGCATTCGAGCAGATTGAAGGCGCCGATGATGTTGGTCTGGACGAAATCGCCGGGGCCGTGGATCGAGCGGTCGACGTGGCTTTCCGCCGCGAAATTGATCAGCGCGCGCGGCGTATGCTTTTGCAGCAGGCGCTCGACCAGGGATGTGTCGCCGATGTCGCCCTGGACGAAGACGTAACGCGGGTCGCCGCGCAATCCGGCGAGATTTTCCAGGTTCCCGGCATAGGTCAGCTTGTCCAGGTTGATGACCGGCTCGTCCCGTTCCTCCAGCCAGTCGATGACAAAATTGGCGCCGATGAAACCCGCGCCGCCCGTTACCAGAATGCTCATCAGTTTGCTCCAGGCCGGATACCGTCCAAAGGAGAATCATAGCGGCAAGCGCGTGAATCCGGCAAATTCCGCAAGACCGGGCGCGGAACGCAAGGCGCGAAACCGGCGACGGCATGGGTTCGCCGCCAATTCCAATTCCCTGCCATTTCAAATACTTATCCATCCATTCGTGGCTCACGTTATACTCCGCGCGTGTTTTGTCGACGCGCCTGCCATGCCCACTCCCGACACTCCCGACTCTCCCGCCAATCCCGGAAACACCGCCGACAGCGAGTCCGCCCGTTTGCCGCCAGCGGAATTGCCCGAGGACGCCGACAAGCCGGCGCCGCCGCTTGGCGCACAGGGACTCGATAGCGCGCTCAAGCGCCTGCGCCTGCTGAAAAACCTCAGCATACGGCACGTACAGGACTCGGCGATCCTTGACAATCTCTACATGCGCAGCATCGAAACCGTCGAGGCGCGACTGCTTTCGTTCTCGAGGATGTCCCTGCCCATCCCGCAAAAGCCCAGGCAGCTCATCCGCAACGTGCAGGATCTGCTGGAAACCCTGGCCAAGCTGCTGCTGAATCCCCTGGCGGCAAAGGACGACGCCCCCCCGGCAGCCGCCACGGACAACATTTCCCCGCTGGCGCTTTGGCGGGTCCTGCACCTTCTTTCCCGGCATCTTTTCATCAGCAGCCTGACCGCGTCGCCGCCCGGAAAAGGCATCTGGAAACAGTTGCACCAGACCTACGGCCTCGCCAGACAGCAGGGCATCACCTACAACGTTCCGGAAAAGGCGACGCGCTCGCTCAGGGACGAATACTACGCGGCGATACTGCTCGGCTGCGCCCAACCGACCTCGTTTTCCGGCCGCGATGTCTTTTTCCTCGACAGGTATCTCGAACGTTTCTGCGAACAGGTCGAGACGAACATCGCTTCTCCGGAGGAAATCCCGGTCACCTTCTGGATCAACCCGGAAAGCGACGCTCCCGCCACCCCCTATTCCAGGAAGCCCCCGGCGCCCGGAACGCTGGTGCTCAATTTCTCCTGCCGCCGCCTGGCGTCCCTGCTCGAAAGCCAACTGAACGCGCTGGAAACCGGCACGCCGCCCAAGTGGATCAATCTCCCGTCCTTCGCCGCCACGGCCTCGGGACTCGGCGTCCTGAACCGCCTGATTCATCGCTGGGGCAAGCCGGGCGTGCGGCGTCTCCCCCGGCGCAGCCAGAACTATCGCGGCGAACTGTGCCTTGGCTTCGACAAGCTTCGCCGCCTCTACGGCAAGGCGCAGGAAGCCGTCGAAACGTCCGCGTGGATGATCACCAACGAAAGCCCCGACGGCTACGCCGTGATGCACCTCTCGGGAAAAACGCAGGCGATAACGGTCGGCGACATCGCCGCCCTGCGCACCGAGCATGGGGACGCCTGGCAACTATGCATCATTCGCTGGGCGCTGTCGGAAAACCAGGAACACATCGAACTCGGCCTGCAAATCCTGGCGTCCCGGGCCTACGCGGCGGAGATCGCCCTGCCGACGCAAGCGGACGCGGATGCGGAAGCGGAAGTGGACGCGAACGCGAACGCGGACGCCAGCCATCGCCGGCCGACGCTGCTCCTGCCGGCCACGCCCATGCTGCGCAAGAACGAAGCGCTGGTCGTGCGTACCGGCACGCTGGCGGGACATTCGAAAAACCTGGTGCTGGTCATCGAGCGGGACAACGTCGAGATCCGCGAAATCAGCGGCGTCCAGTGCGACGAGCGCAACGGCCTGATCGAACTGTACGAGGTAACGACCGCCTGGAATTAGCGCTCGGATAATAGAGGACAGACCACGATTAAATTTTGGAATTAATCGTGGTCTGTCTCTTATTACCCTACTATTACCCTCATTGGCGCTCTTGTTTGCCGCCAGTGTTGCAAAAAAAAAAGACGAACAACCGGAGGAAGTTTTACGATGAAAAGAATTCTATTGCTTTCCGGAAGCCTCAAGCTCTCTGGTGTAGTCACCTGGTTGCTGCAAATACAGGCCGGATTTCTCGCAGCAGGTACAGACGTCGCTTTTCTGGTGACCAGCAAAAAAACGGATATTCATCCAGATGCAGGCCGGGTGTTTTATACAGGGCGGGCACGCACTGCGTCCTGTATGAGAATCGCGCGTTGGCTGCAACTGCACCGTGTATTTCCTCGCTGGTATGAGCGGAAAGAAGACGATGAAATGAATCGACGGATCGAAAAGATTTTGACATCACTCGCCTGGCAGGATCGGATTGATTTGATCGTCAAGGTTTGGGGCGACAAAATTCCATCCTGCCTGCGCAAGTGGCCAATTGTCGAAACGATTCATTCTCTTCTTTCACAGGATACGGATACGTTTAAAAAGCTTGAAAAAATAACGACACAAAAAACAGACAATCCCGCGCATTTCATCGTGCCGGTCGGCAATGTCGTTGCGGAAGACGCGCGGAATCTTGGTTTGTCCGTAGCGGAAGTCATTCATAATCCTTTAAATATTGAAGAACTTGAACGGAAAAGCACATTATTTACGCCCCAAATTGATCGTCCTTATATTGTCTTCGTGGGACGACTCGTCAACGGAAAAGGCGTCCATGAATTACTTCAGGCATTCGCCGCACTGAAAGCCGATGTCGATCTGGTCTATGTGGGCGATGGCTCTGCCACCAATACGTTACGCGAGACTGCACGCGCGCTTGGTGTGCAAGACAAAGTGCATTTTAAGGGTTTTCTGGATAATCCCTATCCGTGGATACGGAACGCCAGGTTGCTGGTCTTGCCTTCTACAACCGTACCGGAAGCAATGGGATATGCGGCGGTGGAAGCATGCGCATTGGGGTGCGGAATTGTTGTCTCCGACTTTTTGGCTGCCCGTGAATTTTTCGCAGAAGAGCTTATCGTGCCACGCCTGCCCGTCGAGGGTTATGTTGAACGTTTGACCCAAAAAATCTCGTCCGGGCTTGCCGGGGAATTGCCATTGGGCATCAAACCCGGCGTGCTGGAGAAAATAGACACTGGTCGCGTTGTCGAAAAATATCTGGCACTGATCGACAAACAAGGCCCGCTTGTTCAGGATTTTTCGAGCAGCGAAAAATAAAGACGCATCAATCCGCGCCACACCTTGTTATTCCAGTTGTGAAATGGAATCATGGCAAGCAATTCACGGGGATAATAGGGGATAATAGGGGATAATAGGGGATAATAGGGGATAATAGGGGATAATAGGGGACAGACCACGATTAAATTTTGGAATTAATCGTGGTCTGTTCCCTATTATTCCTGTTATTCTCTCAATTCTCGCGCATCAGTGATTCCCTGCTCAGGCGGCGTAGGGCGTCGGATCGGCCACGCCGGCGGTCAGGAATCCTTCGCGGCGCAGCCGGCAGGAATCGCACACGCCGCAGGCGCGGCCTCGCGGGTCCGGCTGGTAGCAGGAC
>JAISQQ010000168.1 GCA_031274075.1 Accumulibacter sp. | reverse complement strand
GATCCGTCGCGCCTCCTTCTCTACGCCTACCTGGCGCTGTTCGGCGGCATCAACTCGCTGCAATTCACCGCCATGAACGCGCTGACGCTGATCGATCTCGACGACGAAACCGCCGCCAGCGGCAACAGCCTGCTCTCGGTCGTCATGCAGTTGTCGATCAGCCTGGGCGTAGCCTCGGCCGCCGCCGTGCTCGGCGCCTTCGTAGACCTGCAGGAAATGCCGGACCGGGCCGCGATCCTCTCGGCCTTCCACAAGACCTACCTGTGCGTCGGCCTGATGGCGGCCTTCGCCGCCGGCATTTTCTTCCAACTGCAACGCGGCCAGCCGCCCGGCGCGCCGCTCGAAACGCGCAAGATCCGCGAGGACGACGAATTGTAGTTTTCGGGTATCAGGTGTCAGAGGACAGGTGTCAGTTCAGTTACCGGGCGCTTCGCGCCCGCAAATATTACTGTCTTCTGTCTTCTGTCCTCTGTCTTCTGACCATTAAAGCTCCAGAATATCCGGCCTGACGAAGCTGGCGCCGCAGGCTTCGATGCTTACTTTCGGGAATATGACGGGACGGGAAATCATGTCGACGCCCGCCTTCGAGACGATGACGGTGTCTTCGCTCTTGGTGCCGGTGATCGAGGGATTCCAGCAGAAGGCCTGGTGCTCGCGTATCGTCCCGTTTACCGTGAAATCTACCCTGAAGTCGCGGGCGGCGTAGCCGATCGGGCCGCCCTGGTGGTGCTTGTCGAATTCCTCGCCGTAGCCCAGTTCCTCATACGCGGCCTTGCCCGCGAGCAACGGGCGTTGATAGCTTTCTCCCGGGATGGAATGGGCCATGTAGATACAGTCGATGCGCTGATTCGCCCGGTATTGGCGGCGCAGTTCGTCGGAAACCGGAACGAAATTGACATAGCGCGTCATGCAGACGATCAGCCCCTGCATCTTGAAGTTTCCCCCGATCTGTACGCGCTTTTCCACTTTTTTGCCGGTAGGCAGCGGATGCCGGTAAGCGCTGATCCGTTCGTCCGCGGCGACCATGCAGGAAACGAGTTCCAGGCCATGAGTTTCCATGTTCTCGATGATCCTGGCCGCTATCGTGTATTCGCTTTCGCCGGGACGGATGCCGCAACCGGTCTCTTCCATGGCCCGCGAAGCCAGCGTTCCCGCTCTCCGGTAACGCTCCATTTCGCTTTCGGTCAGATCCAGGCGCAGTTCCTTGACGTCGTCCGCGATGTTGTTGTCGCCGCCGAAGTCACGACCGACAGCGCCGCCGGGCACGATCGAGCGCAGGGTTCGCGCCTCGAAGGCAGCGTCGTGCCAAACGCCGGCGCGCATGGCGAAACCGAGCCGCCCCAGGTTTTCTTCGGCCAGCATCCTTTGGGCTTCCACGGTGCTGGTGACGGCGTAGTGCTGGTCCCCGGTCACCAGCAGCCCGCAGTTGCCCAGGTCGCCGGCTCCGACGTAGTTCCGTCCGCCGCAAGATAGCCAGGCGAAATCGTCCTGCCTTTTGAGGAAGACGCCGTCCAGTTTTTTCCGCTGCATCAGGCTTCTCAGCCGCTCCAGCTTGATTTGGAATTCCTCTTCGACGGTCATGGGCCTGTCCTTTCTTTCAGCGGGAAAGCATGGTAGCAGGATCAGAGGACAGAAGACCGAGGACAGTCATTTACCGGGCGCTTCGCACCCGCAAGAATTACTGATTCCTGGCATCTGATCCCTGCTCCCTGACGCCGTCAAGGCCGAGTTCCTGGATCTTGCGGGTCAGCGTGTTGCGGCCGATGCCCAGCGCCAGCGCGGCTTCCATGCGCCGGCCGCCGGTGTGCGCCAGGGCGCGGTTGATCAGGATGCGTTCGAAGGCGTCGGTCAGTTTTTCGTGTACCGGCGCGTCGCCGCTCGCCAGCATTTGATCGACCGTGCGCGCCAGTCCGCTTTCCCAATCCGCGCCGCCGGCCGCCGGCGTCTGCTCGCGCAGTTCCGGCGGCAGATCGCCGACATCGACCAGTTGACCGGGAGCCATCACCGTCAGCCAGTGACAGACATTTTCCAGTTGCCGCACGTTGCCCGGAAAATCCGCGAGAGAGAGTTGCCGCAGGGCCGCGTCGGAAATGCGCTTGGCGTCGACGCCGAGATCCTGGGCGCTTTTTTGCAGGAAATGACGCGACAGGATCGGGATGTCCTCGCGCCGCTCGCGCAGGCTCGGCAGACGCACGCGGATGACGTTCAGGCGATGGAACAGGTCTTCGCGGAACAGCCCTTCCTTGACCCGCGTTTCGAGGTTCTGGTGCGTGGCGGCGATGATGCGCACGTTGGCGCGGATCGGCAAATGCCCGCCGACGCGATAGAAATTGCCGTCGGACAGCACGCGCAGCAGGCGTGTCTGCAATTCGGCCGGCATGTCGCCGATCTCGTCGAGGAACAGCGTGCCGCCCTCGGCCTGCTCGAAGCGGCCGCGCCGCTGGGTGGTCGCGCCGGTGAACGCGCCGCGCTCGTGGCCGAACAGTTCGGATTCGAGCAAATCCTTGGGAATCGCCGCCGTGTTGATGGCAATGAACGGCTTGTCCGAGCGCGGGCTGTGCCGATGCAGGGCGCGCGCCACGAGTTCCTTGCCGGTTCCCGATTCGCCGGTGATCATCACCGTCGCCGAGGACTGGCTCAGGCGGCCGATGGCGCGAAACACCTCCTGCATGGCCGGCGCCTTGCCGAAAATTTCCGGCACCATGCCGACCTCGCCCACCGCACCAACCTGGTGCATGCTCTCGTCGATGGCCCGCCGGATCAGCTCCAGCGCCTGGTCGACGTCGAAGGGCTTGGGCAGGTATTCGAAAGCGCCCCCCTGGAAGGCGGCCACCGCGCTGTCCAGATCGGAATACGCGGTCATGATGATCACCGGCAGCGCCGGGAAACGCTCCTTGACCTTCCTCAGGAGATCCAGCCCGGATTCTCCCGGCATGCGGATGTCGGACACCAGGACTTGCGGCGGTTCGCCGCTCACTTCAAGCTGCGACAAGGCTTCGCTGGCGGAAGCGAAACATTTGAACGGAGTCCGCTCGCGCGACAGCGTCTTTTCCAGCACCCAGCGGATCGACTTGTCGTCGTCGACAATCCAGACAGGTCTCATTGGTTTCTCGGACATCGTGATCGGAACCTTCAGGTTCAAGCAAATAGCTTGCCACGTTCAGGGGGCAGAGGACAGAAGACAGAGGACAGAAGACAGTAATATTTGCGGGCGCTTCGCGCCCGGTAGCCGAACCCTCCTCTGTCATCAGTCCTCTGTCTTCTGAACAGCATCGGCGCGTCGTCCCGGCGAAAGCCGGGACCCAGTGCGTTCCTCAAAATTCCTGGATTCCGGCTTGCGCCGGAATGACGGCGCCAGGGGACAGGGGACAGGGGACAGAGGACAGAGGACGGAAGACAGAAGACAGTAATATTTGCGGGCGCTTCGCGCCCGGTAACTGAACTGTCCTCTGTCTTCAGTCCTCTGTCTTCTGATCTCTGGCAAGCGGCATGCGGATGGTGAAACAGGTATATCCCGGGCGGCTCTCGCACTCGATGGAACCCTGGTGCTGCAGGATGAAGTTCTGCGCCAGGGTCAGGCCCAGGCCGTTTCCTCCTTCGCGGCCCGATACCAGCGGATAGAACATGCGTTCCCTGATGTCGTCGGGAATGCCCGGACCGTCGTCGATGACCTGCAATTCCAGGGCCAGCGGAAAACGCCGCTTGGCCAGCGTGACCTGGCGGGCGACCCGCGTGCGGAAGGTGATTCGGCCGGCCGCCTCGCCGGCCGGCCGGTTCATGATCGCCTGCGCGGCGTTGCGCGCGACGTTCAGCATCGCCTGGATCAACTGCTCGCGGTCGCCCACGAGGTCCGGCAGACTGGTGTCGTAGTCGCGGCGGATGTCGAGCGAGCGGGGAAATTCGGCGGTCAGCAGGCTGCGCACGCGCTCGAGGATTTCGTGGATGTTGACCGCTGCGGGCTGCATCGGCCGATGCGGCGAGAGCAGGCGCTTCATCAAGCCTTGCAGCCGGTCGGCCTCCTTGATGATCACCTGCGTGTATTCGCGCAGGCCGGGATTGCCGAGTTCGTGCTCCAGAAGCTGCGCCGCGCCGCGGATGCCGCCCAGGGGATTCTTGATCTCGTGCGCCAGATTGCGGATCAGCTCGCGGCTGGCCAGTTGCAGTTCAGAGAGCCGTTCCTCGCGCGTCGCCCGCAGGATTTGCGGATCGATCGACCAGAATTCGACCAGCAGCCGGATTTCCCCGGCTTCCACCTGGTTGACCGAGCAGTTCAGGTGCAGCACCTGGTCGTCGCCGCGCCGGATTTCGGTATCCGGCTCGCTGTAGTTCCAACCGTGCGCGAGCGCGTTGTCCAGCGCCTCCATCAGCGTCGCCGGACATCCGGCCACGCTGTCGAGCCGGCTGCCGTAAACCGTCTTGCCGCTGACGGCCAGCAGATGCTCCGCCGCCGGATTGAGGTAACGGATGGCCAGCCCGGCGTCGAGCAGGATGACCGCCGAAAACAGCAGGTCGAGGCCGCCGACCGGATTGTCCGCCGCCTCGGTCATGAAAAGGCCGCCGCCCGGCATTCAGCGCAGCTTGTCCAGTTCCTTCTCGATGGCCTCGATGTTGCGTTCGTGCAAGGCCACCTTGTTCTTGTACGGTTCGAGGCGATCGAGAACCTTCGCGTCGTTTTTCTCGTCGCCGCTGCGAATGCTTTCCTGCTCGGCCAGATCCTTGCGCGCCTGATCGAGGTTCTTCTGCTCCGCCTGCAATTCGTTTTCCAGGATGCGCCGCCGGTCATTGTCACGCTCCTTCTGGATCGATTCCCCGACCTTGGGAAAGCCCGCGGGAGACGGCGAGGTGTTCTTTCCGGGCGGCTTTGACGGCGCCGGGACGGGGTTCAAGGGTTCGAGATTGAGCGCCGTGCATTTGCTGCCCTTGTCCGCCGGCTTGACGTTGGAAAACGTCTTGCGCCCCTGCGGATCGACACACTGGTACATGACGTCCGCCGCATGCGCCGCGCTGACCGTCGCCAGCAGCGCCGACGCAATGCTCACTTCACGAAATAACTTCATCATCGGTGATCGTCCGGGTTGTTTCATTTCCAGATCGCCGCGCACCGCGCCGGCCTCGCCACTTCCGCGGCGCGGCCCGTTTTCGCGTGCTCAAGGACTTGGACTTGGTAACTGGAATCGCGTTTTGATTTTATACGTATAAATTCAATGCGTGTCAGTTTATGGGATGGATCGCGCAATTGACAAACGCGGCGTCGCGCCGGCGGAAAAAAAAGGACGGGCATGCCCGTCCTTTTTGGCCCGGCGGACGATCAACAACTGTAATAGAGGTCGAATTCGACCGGGTGGGTGGTCATGCGAACCCGGTTGACTTCGTCCATCTTCAGCTCGAGGTAGGCGTCGATCCACTCGTTGGAGAAAACGCCGCCACGGTTCAGGAACTCGCGGTCCTGGTCCAGCGAGGCCAGCGCCTCCTCCAGGCTGGCGCACACGGTCGGGATCTTCGCGTCCTCTTCCGGCGGCAGGTCGTACAGGTTCTTGTCGGCCGCGTCGCCCGGATGCAGCTTGCTCAGGATGCCGTCCAGGCCAGCCATCAACAGGCCCGAGAAGGCCAGATACGGATTGGCGATCGGATCCGGGAAGCGGGTCTCGATGCGGCGCGCCTTGTCGGAAGCGGTATACGGGATGCGGATCGAGGCCGAACGGTTCTTCGCCGAGTAGGCCAGCTTGACCGGCGCTTCGAAGTGCGGCACCAGGCGCTTGTACGAATTGGTGCCCGGATTGGTGATGGCGTTCAGCGCCTTGGCGTGCTTGATGATGCCGCCGATGTAGTAAAGCGCCGTCTCGGACAGGCCGGCGTAGCCGTTGCCCGCGAACAGGTTCTTGCCGTCTTTCCAGATCGACTGGTGGACGTGCATCCCCGAACCGTTGTCGCCGACGATCGGCTTGGGCATGAAGGTCGCCGTCTTGCCGTACTGATAGGCGGTGTTATGCACCACGTATTTCAGCGTCTGTGTCCAGTCGGCGCGGCGCACCAGCGTGTTGAACAGGGTGCCGATCTCGCACTGGCCGGCGTTGGCCACTTCGTGGTGATGCACTTCGACCGGGACGCCTATCGCTTCGAGCGTGAGCGCTATCGCCGAACGGATGTCGTGCAGGCTGTCGACCGGCGGAACCGGGAAGTAGCCGCCCTTGACGCCGGGCCGGTGGCCCGAACCGCCGCCGTTTTCGTTGGCTTCGCCCGATTTCCAGGCCGCCTCGTCGGAGAAAATCTTGAGCGAGCAGCCAGACATGTCGGCGCTCCACTCGACGGAATCGAAGATGAAAAACTCGGGCTCGGGGCCGAAGTAGGCGGAGTCGCCGATGCCCGTGGACTTCAGGTAGGCTTCGGCGCGCTTGGCGATCGAACGCGGATCGCGATCGTAGCCCCGTCCGTCGGCGGGATCGACGACGTCGCAGGCCAGGACGATGGTGGTCTCGTCGAAGAACGGATCGACGTAGGCCGTTTCGGGGTCGGGCAGCAACAGCATGTCGGACGCCTGGATGCCTTTCCATCCGGCGATCGACGAGCCGTCGAAAGCGTGGCCGTTTTCAAACTTGTCTTCGTTGAACGCGCTGACCGGGACGGTCACGTGCTGCTCCTTGCCTCGCGTGTCGGTAAAACGGAAGTCCACAAACTTGGCTTCGTTTTCCTTGATCATTTTGATGACGTCTTGTGGGCTTGCCATTGCAAAATCTCCTCGGCGGTTACCGGACATTCCGGCGACAATGAAAAAAGCTGCGATAGCGACTAGCAAAAACGATGCCACCGCCACGCCGCCAATCCAACGCCGTGCCGCAAGCCGTTTCTCCCGAGCCAATCCGCCATAATCGGCCCAATCCTGGTGCGTCGACAAGCCCGTACGGCACCAATATGGTGCCCGCACCGAAAGAGCGCATGCGGCGGCGACGCGCATCCACCGCCGCGAACGCGCCCCTGACACGCAAACGCCCCCCCAACGCGTCCCCTTCCCCGCCCGGTTTCCGGGTTTATACTCTAGGCATGTCTTCCCCAGTCCGCTGAACAGGGCCATTCCGAAAGGAGCCGCGCATGAATACCTCCCGCATCGATTTCGCCGCTTTCGCCACGCTGGGCGACGCCGACTGCCACGCGCGCATCCGCGACGCCCGCGCGAGGCTCGGCGGCCGGGCGGTCATCCTCTGCCACCATTACCAGTGCGCCGACGTCTATCAGTACGCCGACCTCACCGGCGACTCGCTCAAGCTGGCGCGCCTCGCCTCGGCGACCGACGCTGAATATATCGTCTTCTGCGGCGTGCATTTCATGGCCGAGGTGGCCGACATCCTGTCCAGTCCGCGCCAGACCGCGATCCTGCCGGACCTCGCGGCGGGCTGCTCGATGGCGGACATGGC
>JAISQQ010000163.1 GCA_031274075.1 Accumulibacter sp. | reverse complement strand
GGGCTTTGCGTTGGGGTTCGCTTCGCTCACTCCAAGCTATACGGGCTGATCGATCGCGCCAGGGCGACGAAGTTGTTCGCCGGGCGCGGCGGGCGGGTTCGTTGCAGCGCGATGGCCAGTCCCACGGTCGGCGGCGTACCGTGAATCTTCCTGAAGACGACTCCCGCGATATTGAATTGCCGCATGTATTCGGGGACCAGCGATACGCCCTGTTCGGCGGAAACGAGCGAGAGAATGGAGGCGATCTGCGGCGCGGGCTGTCCGAGCCTCGGCTCGAAACCGGCGTTCCGGCAAGCGGCCAGCGCCGCGTCGTGCAGGCTGGTTCCGATCGCGCGGGGCGTCAGGATCATCGGCTCGTCCCGCAGGCTGGCGAGATCGATGGCGCCTTTATCCTGGGCGCGGGGATGCGCGGCCGGCAGGACGGCCACCAGCGTCTCGACGGCCAGCGTGTGGTAGTCGAGTTCCGGAGGGTCCGATCCGCTCGGCCGCAGGATGGCCACGTCGAGCCGCCCGTCCAGCAGACCGGCCAGCAACGCGATCGAATTGGCCTCGTCGAAGCTGATTTCGACCTCGGGATAAGCGCGCCGGAATTCCCGGACGCACGCCGGAACGATGGGGTTCAGGACGGCGGTGCCGGTGAAGCCGAGGCTGAGCCGCCCGGTCTCGCCGCGGGAGGCGCGCTGGGCGGCGCGGACCGCGTCGACCGTCCGCGATGGGATGCCTTTCACGCCTTCCAGAAAGGCGCGTCCCGCCTCGGTGAGTTCCGCGCCGTGCGGGACGCGGTGGAAGAGCCGGACGCCGACTTCGGTTTCCAGATCCTTGATTTGCTGGCTCAGCGGCGGCTGGCCGATGCCCAGGCGCGCGGCGGCGCGGGTGAAGTTTCCTTCTTCGGCGATCGCCAGAAAGTAACGGAGGTGCCGTAGCTCCATCGATATTCGTAAAAGAGATTGAATACGCATGCAGTATATATTGGAAATATGGAAGGCGCGTGGATATACTCGTTCCAGATCAAACCCAGCGCCAACCGAGCCATGTCTTCCGCACCCCCTGTTCCCGATATGCCAGATACGCCCGATACGCCCGAAAACCCATCCGCGCCGCGATGGATACGCTTCGGCAGCGCCGAATACCGCCACGCCGGCCTGGCGCTGTTCCTCGCCGGGTTCGCCTGTTTTTCCCTCATCTATTGTGTGCAACCGCTACTCCCTGCGTTTGCCGGCGACTTCGGCGTCGGTCCGGCGGAGAGTTCGCTCGCGCTGTCGCTGACCACCGGTCCGCTCGCCGTATCCATCGTTTTGGCGGGCGCGTTCTCGCAGGCGCTCGGCCGGAGGGGACTGATGTTCTGTTCGCTGGCGCTGGCCGCGGTCTGCAACGTCGCGGCGGCGGTCGCGCCGGGCTGGTTCGGGCTGCTGGCGGCGCGGACCGTCGAAGGCTTCGTCATCGGCGGCGTGCCGGCGGTGGCGATTGCCTACCTGTCCGAGGAAATCGAGCCGGCCAATCTGGGCAAGGCAATGGGACTCTACGTCGCCGGAACCGCCTTTGGCGGCATGATGGGCCGTATCTTCATGGGGTTACTGACCGAATTCACCTCCTGGCGCATGGCGCTCGGCATCCTTGGCGTGCTGTGCCTCGCGGCGGCCATCGGTTTCCTGAGACTGCTCCCGCCTTCCCGGAATTTCGTTCCCCGGCCGGGGTTCAATCTCGCGTTTCACCTGCGGGCCTGGAAAAGCCATCTCGTCAACCGTGGGCTGCTTCGCATCTACGCCTACGGGTTCCTGATCACCAGTGTTTTCGTGACCCTGTTCAACTACGCCGTTTTCCGGCTTTCGGAAGCGCCTTATTTCCTGGGACAGACGGCGATCAGCATGATTTTCCTGGTGTACAGCTTCGGCATGCTCTCGTCGTCGGTTTCGGGCGCGCTGGCCGACCGCTTTGGACGCCGCCCGCTGCTCATGTCGGGCTTCCTGACGATGCTGCTTGGCATCCTGGCGACCTTGCCCGATTCGCTGGCGGCGGTCTTTGGCGGCATCGTGCTGATGACCATCGGCTTTTTCATCGTACATTCGGTGGCCAGCGGCTCGATCGGCCCCCTGGCCGGCGAATTCAAAGGCCATGCGGCGTCGCTCTACCTGCTGTTCTACTACCTGGGATCGAGCATCGTCGGCTCGGTGGGCGGTTGGTTCTGGCAGCACGGCGGCTGGCCAGCCGTCGCCGGACTCACCGGAGCGTTGGCCGTCGCCGGACTGATTCTGGCGGCGAAGGCGAGGCGGCAGGAAGCGTAGATACCGGGCCTGTGAAGCCAAACGATAATAATAGGGGTCTAATTTCAGGCAAATTGAAAAAATGACTGCGATTCTTTATTCACTCAAGTTTTCATTGTCATCTTGCCGAGTAGGTTTTCTATTGCTCATCAGTCTGTCAAATAAACCTTTCAACCTCCATTTTCTGCGGCTTTCCTTCCACTCCAAATTTGATCCCCCGTATGCCCTGATCAATACCCATGTCATGGCAACGACGAAAACGCCACAAAAAACGGCTTCGAATACATCCCGATCTCGCAGATATAAAGGAACTACGGAAGTTATAGCCAATAGCTAAGGAAGTAATCCAAACCAAGGCTTCGACCTGACATAATATTCGTCACCGGCGATAGCACAAAGCAGGCATCAAACCAGTATTCCTATATGGAGAAATATGATATCCGATTGCATGTCCGAGCGCGCTTTTGGAAAAGTCGATAATCGGGATCATGAATAATAGAGGTCAGACCACGATTGATTCCTTCCCTATCCATTCTTTTCCCTTCATTGAGTCAATCGTGGCCTGATCTCTATTATTACGTTTTACTATTTTTCAGAGGTTCTTTAACGACCATGATAAGATCTTCAGCCTTGTTGACACCAAAATAGCTTGATTGTTCTTCTGTAAAATAATCGGCGTGTTTGACAATGGTCAAGATGAAACCAGCTTCAACCAAACCTTGAAAAAATTGTCTTTCGCTGAAACAACGGACATGATCTTCTTGTCCGTAATATAATGTTCGTAATTCGTCGGTATTGATGCCAGGATCTTCGAAGTTATTGACCAACAAGCGGGAATAAGGCGTTTGAAGTATTGCAATGCCTCCTTTTTGTAATACTCTATATATTTCACGTAAAGCCTTTTTATAATCAGGCACATGTTCCAATACATGATTGCAAATAAAAATGTCAAAGGTTTCATCATTATAGGCAATATTGGTTAGATCTATCTTTTCTATGTCTTTGACCCAGGGAAACATATCTGCTTTGACATACTGCGCAGGATGGCATTCTTCGATTTTTTTTGACAGCAGTGCTTCCGGTGCAAAATGTATGATGTGCGCATTGGAGAATCTTGGCCAGAAGTCAAGTTTATCAAAAAACATGAAAATATGGCGCAATCGGTCAAACGAACCACAATAAAAACATCCAAAGTTATCAGTATCGCTGCCTACGGCATTGAGTGATTTTATCCATAAATGAACATTTTTACTGCCTCCTCTCCATTTTCTAAAACGAAAAAATGTTTCCCCACATATATAGCATTGTTTGTTTCTGCCCAAACGGTTTATCGCAATAAATATCTTGTTTGCTATCTTTCTCATGATCTTATAAATCAACATATTCATTTCTCCTTTTCTTTGGCAAGCGTAGCTTGGACCGTGGGTTGGACAAGCGGAGCGCAGTCAGACGGTCTTGAGCTAAAGCGCGAAGCGCCACAAATACGCTGTGCATGGATGTTGCCGCCGGAAGGTGCGAATTATGCCACACGCTGGCAAGCCTTCAAAAATTACTGCCACCTGACCTCCGCCCCTCACCCCCCGCTCACCTCCTCGCCAGCCGCACCGGGATGCGCTGCGATCCGAACGGCTTGCCGAACTTGCCGTAGTGGCCGGCGATCCGGGTTCCGCAGTGCGGGCAGCGGCCGTTTCCGGGCAGGTCGTAATGGCGGATCGCGTACCAGTCGCGCACGATCAGCGCGGCATGACAGGCGGGGCAGAAGGTGGTGTCGCCTTCGGTGTCGTGCACGTTGCCGGTATAGACGTAATGCAGTCCGGCTTCCAGGGCGATGCCGCGAGCGAGCGTCAGGGTCGACGGTAGCGTGGGCGGCAGCGCGTCCATTTTCCAGGCCGGATGGAAGGCGGAAAAATGCAGCGGCACGTCCGGCCCCAGCTCGCTGGCCACCCAGCGGGAAAGCGCCTTGATTTCCGCCGGCGAGTCGTTCTGCCCTGGGATCAGCAGCGTGGTGATTTCGAGCCAGCAGCCGGTGTGGTGGCGGATGTAGGCCAGGGTGTCGAGCACTGGCCGCAGATGAGCGCCGCACAGGCGGAGGTAGAACGCGTCGGTGAACGCCTTGAGGTCGACGTTGGCGGCGTCCATCACGGCAAAGAACTCGCGGGCGGGCTGCGGGTGGATGTAGCCGGCGGTGACGGCCACGGTCTTGACGCCGCGCCGGCGGCAGGCTTCGGCGGTGTCGATGGCATATTCGGCGAAGATCACCGGGTCGTTGTAGGTGAAGGCCACGGACTGCGCGCCGTAGGCCAGCGCCGCGCCGGCGATGCCTTCCGGGCTGGCGGCGTCCATCAGGCGGTCGGTGTCCCTCGACCGGGAGATATCCCAGTTCTGGCAGAACTTGCAGGCGAGGTTGCAGCCCGCGGTACCGAAGGAAAGCACCGAAGAGCCGGGGTAGAAGTGGTTGAGCGGCTTTTTTTCGATCGGATCGATGCAGAAGCCGGACGAGCGGCCGTAGGTGGTCAGGATCATCCGCTCATCGGCGTTCCGGCGCACGAAGCAGGCGCCGCGCTGGCCGGCGTGGAGCTGGCAATCGCGCGGGCAGAGTTCGCACTGGATGCGCGCGGGCTGGCCCGCCTCGGCGGCGAGGGGGTGCCACCAGCGGGCCGGATGGGCGGATTCGGGCGGTTTCATGATCCTGGCGAAGGCGAGTCAAGCGCCGCGCGCGGCACGGCAGGGAAACGAGGTCTTCGCTTTCGTTGGCGATTTGGCGTCATTGGGTTTTCGTCTCCTCATGCGTTCGTGTCTTGGCGTTGATCCATGCGCTTCCCTCGTTGTCTTCGGCGCGGCTTTCCATTCTAAGCTTTTTACCTTGGGGGATCAGCGGACATGTCGCAGGGCGGATGCCCCGCGCTCCCCAGGGCCATCGCACGCTCTCCATGAATCGACCGGTGCGCGTGGAAAGGGCGACGCTTACCGGGCGCTTCGCGTCCGCAAGAATTACGGATACCTGAGATCTGATCCCTGATCCCTGACCCGTAGGGCGGGAAAGCGCAGCGCCTGCCGCCGGGCCTGTTCACGGCGCAACGCGCCGCATGATTCGAAGGCCAGTGAATACGATAGCGGCGGCGATGCCGTCGGAGAGAACGACCGGCGGGAGGCGCTGCGCTTTCCCGCCCTACAGTGGGCGCCAACGGTTTGGCACCCACGCCCCGGCGGGTCGAAAACCCGCGCCTCAGTAAAATCACCACGATGCCAACGACGCTACATAGTGCGATGGCCCCGCGCTCCCAGAGAAGATCGCAAACAGTTCAGGAGGGTTCCTTCCATTTTTGCACTCCGTAGCGGGCGAGCTTCAGTTGCGGGCTCCAGAAATCCGCCGCCAGCCCCGCCTTGAGTTTGAGATGCTGCAGGAAGAGCGGCGGCGTCGGCAGCGATTCCCAGACTTGCGGCAGGAAGGTGGAGCGATGGCTGCCGCAGGCGAGGATCAGTCCGTCGATGCCAGGACGCAGTTGTCCGAGCGCCTCGGCCTCATCGGCGAAACTCAGGGACTCCGGCGTGTCGAGCAGGGAAACCTCGACGCGCGTCTTGTCCAGTTCGCCTTGCCGCAGGGGAGGAAAGCGCGGATCGCGGAACGCCGCCGCGAGCGCGTTTTCGGTGACGTCCGTAGCCAGCGGGCGGCGCGCTTCGAGACTGCCGATACAGCCGCGCAACTGCCCCCTCTGCGTCAGCGTGACGAAGCTGGCCGCCGGCTTTGCCAGATCCGGGTGCGGCGTGACCGTATGCGCCGGCATGCCGAATTTCTTTTCGATGGCGTTGCGGGCGATGGTCAGCAAGGTATGGCCCAAGGGATCAATGGACATGGTGGTTTCCTTTTTGCGGCGCTTCAAAGAAGGCGAATGCCCCATAGCCGACGACTTTCCGGCGGTCTCCCGCGGTGTCGCCCGAATTGCGCAGATCCAGCCGCCGAACCTGCAATCCACGCTTCCGGGCCGCCAGCAACAGGCCGTTGACCGGCGTCGCCCCGCAGGCCTGGTAATGGTTGATCATCGGATCGAGATCGCCGATCTGGCGGGCCGTCCCGGCGTCGATCTGGCGCGCGTCCTCATAAGGAAGATAATGCGACAAATCCGAACTGACCACAATGAGCGTTTCCGGCCCGCCCCACAGGCGGTCGAGCGCTTCGGCCACGGCGTCCGGAGACGCCTCGCCGACCGCCAGCGGCAACAGGGAAAACTCGCCGAGGACGACCTGCAGGAACGGGAGCTCGACTTCCAGCGAGTGTTCCTGCCGGTGCGCCGGATCGCTGACGATGACCTGCGGCAGATCCCGCAGCGCGTCGGCCGCCAGCAGGTCGACCGGGACGCTCCCCAGCGGCGTGGCGAAGGCTTCGCAATCCGGCAGCGCCAGTCCGCGCACGGCGACGCGGTGCGTCGGGCCAAGCAGCACGACGCGGCGGATCGTGTCCCTGCGGCGGGTCAACATGGCGAAAGCGCTGGCCGCGACCGGCCCGGAGTAAACGTATCCCGCGTGCGGAACGATGAGCGCCTTCGGGCAATCCTCCGGCGCGCGCGCGGCGTCGGCGAGCATGGCCGCGACTTCGCGGCCCAGGCGCTGCGGTGAATCGGGATAAAACATGCCGGCGACGGCGGCCGGGCGAAAGTGCGTGCTCATGGCGAAGCTCCTTTCGCTTCACTATAGCAACTAATTCTGCCTTGCCATAAAAATGGCAACAATGATACCGTTCCACCCGGCGAAGACGCTGTGGTGGAAGCGCCGCATTTCTCCAGGATCGGCGCAGGCTTCGCCCGCGGCAAGGGCAGGACGGCTCCGATGGCTTCCGGCTGGAGCGAAAGTCGCCGGACGGGGTTCGCACCCGCTGAAAGACAGCGCCTTTCCACGGCGCGCGACAGACCACGATTGATTCCAGGATTTAGTCGTGGTCTGTTCCTTGTTATTCTTTGGGTTTACCATTTTTTAAAAATAATGTATAAAGGAATTTATGGAAACTTTCTTGCAGTTGTGGGGCGGCATTGGATATTTTTTAGCTAAAGTTTTACTCGTTCGGGCAGAATTTGTCGAAAAAGATCGAAATTTACGTCTTATAGGATGGTTTATATATTTATTGGGTTTACCTGCATGGGTTGTTCTTTTGGCAAGTAGGCAAAATTGGATAGCAGCCGCAATTGAAACAGCCGGAGTTCCCGCAATAATACTTGGTTTTGTAATGAC
>JAISQQ010000066.1 GCA_031274075.1 Accumulibacter sp. | reverse complement strand
TATTCCCCGCGCTCTTGGCGCGGGGGCTAATTTCGGGGGTTCCAAGGGGGCGAAGGAACGTAGCCTCCTTGGTCAAGGGCGGGGTCAATACCCCGCCCGCGAAGCAAAAAATTTATTCCACGTCTGTTCGGGCGAGTACTCCGCGTTCCCAGAGAAGATCGTGAACAGGTTCTAAGAAAAATCTTGCCCGCTGGACGAATCCGTTCCGCTCCGCTGCGCGCTGACGCTGTAGCTGTAATAGCCGGACGCGGGATCGTCGAAGCGGCCTTCGGGCGTTTCGACGACTGGGTTGATCAGGTAGGGCAGCGTGCTTCCGGTTGTTCCTTGCAGGACGACGTCCTGGGCGGCGTTGAAGCCGATCCAGTTCATTTCCCAGAAGCCGAACAGCAGCTTTTTCAGGACGCCCAGCTTGGGGTCGTAATGGCCGAGGCTTTCGTCCAGGATGGCTTGGCGGACGTCCGAGGGGTTGACCGGCACCCAGCCGTAGCCCGGCGAATAGAACTCGGCCCGGCAGTGGCGGGAGGAATTGAGTTCGCCGCTGGCGCCCAGGCAGGCGAACAGGCGCGAGCGGTCCATGCGCAGCCCGAACACCGGGCGCGCCGGTATGCCGATGGAGCGACACAGGCCGACGAAGAGCAGCGATATTTCGACGCTTCGTCCGGTCAGATGGCCGCTTTCGAGCAGGGCGGCGATGTGCGTGTGCCCAGAGCTTCGCGGCTGCGGATCGTAGCGCGTGTTTTCGACGACCCAGTCGTAGATGGCCTTGGCCTGCGCCAGCGGATCCTTGATCCGCCCGATCGCCCGCTCGGCCGTCAGGCGCACGATGCCGTCGGTAGGCACCAGTTCGGTGGCTTGCAGGCAGCGGCGCAGGATCTCGGTGCGTTCGGCGATGACGCCGCGGCGGGTGATGTCGAAATGGCGATCCTGCGTGGCGAATTGGCTGACGATTTCCAGCTTCGGTTCGGCGACGCCTTCCGGCCAGTCGGCGTAGAAGACTTCCATGTCGGCGACCGGATCGCGGTAGATGCCCGCCATGGCGTGATTGCCTTGCCAGCGGTGGCCGAACGAGCGCTCCCACGAGGTATCGCGGTATTGCACCAGCGGCAGCCACAGGCGCGTCCTGCCGTTCGTCTCCTTCAGCGTTATCGTCGCGCGCAGCTCGTAATGGCGCCATTGCGGCAGCGGCTCGTCCGGCAGGCTGATGGCGTTGCGCGGCGCGTCGGTTGGCGCTTTTTCCGGTTTCGCGGCGGCCGGAGCGGCGCGCGGCGGTTTTTTTGCCGTCGGCCGGGGCGTTTTTCGGGTAGGTTTGGCGGCCTTCTTCGCTGCGGGCGCGGCCTGCGCCGACGCGCCGGCGAGCAGCGCCAGGAGGGAAGCGGTGACGAAATGGCGTCGTTTCAAACGATTCTCCGGCAAGCGGCATCTCCACCCCGCGTCGACGCGCGGGGGAAGCGGGAGTTGAAAACGACCGAGCCGTGTTCGGCGACACGGCTCGGCAACGGACTTTGGAGGAGCGGAACTATAACACTTCGGCGGCGTGGTCGGCGAGGCGCGAGCGTTCGCCGCGCTGTAGCGTGACGTGCCCGGAATGCGCCCAGCCCTTGAGGCGGTCGACGACGTAGGTGAGGCCGGAACTGCCTTCGGTCAGGTAGGGCGTGTCGATCTGGGCGATGTTGCCCATGCATACCACCTTGGTGCCCGGCCCGGCGCGCGTGATCAGCGTCTTCATCTGCTTCGGCGTCAGGTTCTGCGCCTCGTCGATGATCAGGTACTTGTTCAGGAAGGTGCGTCCGCGCATGAAGTTCAGCGACTTGATCTTGATCCGGCTGCGGATCAGGTCGTGCGTCGCGGCGCGCCCCCATTCGCCGCCGCCGTGGCCGTCGGAACTGTTCAGCACTTCCAGGTTGTCTTCCAGCGCGCCCATCCACGGCCCCATTTTTTCTTCTTCCGAACCGGGCAGGAAACCGATGTCCTCGCCGACCGGGACGGTGACGCGGGTCATGATGATTTCCGCGTAGCGCTGGTGGTCGAGCACCTGGGTGAGTCCGGCGGCCAGCGTGAGCAGCGTCTTGCCGGTGCCGGCCTGGCCGAGCAGGCTGACGAAATCGATCTCCGGGGCCATCAGCAGGTTGAGCGCGAAATTCTGCTCGCGGTTGCGCGCGGTGATGCCCCAGACGTTGTTCTTCGGATGCGTGTAATCGACCAGCGTCTCGAAGCGCGCCGTTTTCCCGCTGATCTCGCGGACGATGGCGTGGAAAGGCTGCTCGCCCTCATGATAGAGGAATTCGTTGACCAGCAGTTTCGGGCACAGCGGCCCCTTGACGCGGTACAGCATGCGGCCCTCGTGCTTCCAGGATTCCATGCCCTGGCCGTGCCTGTCCCAGAAATCGTCCGGCAGTTCGCGCACGCCGCGGTACAAGAGGTCGATGTCTTCGAGCACCCGGTCGTTGAAATAGTCCTGCGCTTCCAGCCCGAGCGCGCGGGCCTTGATGCGCATGTTGATGTCCTTCGACACGAGGATGACGCGGCGCGCCGGATGCAGGCGTTGCAGGTGGATGACCACCGCCAGGATCTGGTTGTCCGACTTGGCCGTCGGCAGGCCGGCCGGCAGTTCGTTGGCGATGGCTTCGGTCTGCAGGAAGAGCCGGCCGCTGGCCAGGCCGTGCGACAGCCCGGCGAGCGGGATGCCGCTCTGGATGCCGTCCTCCTGGCTGCTGACGATTTCATCCAGGGTGCGCGTGACCTGGCGCGCGTTGCGCGCGACGTCGGACAGCCCCTTCTTGTTGTTGTCCAGTTCCTCCAGGGTTTTCATCGGCAGGAACGCGTCGTGTTCCTCGAAGCGGTAAACCGAGGTCGGATCATGCAGCAGGACGTTGGTGTCCAGGACGAAAAGCTTGGT
>JAISQQ010000053.1 GCA_031274075.1 Accumulibacter sp. | reverse complement strand
GTTCTTGCTCATGGGCTTACCCATGATTCCCAAACCGATGAAACCAATCTTCTTGCTCATGAATCGCTCCAAGCTTGTCGTGATTGAAATTTATTCCCGGCGCTCTTGGCGCGGGGGCTAATTTCGGGGGTTCCAAGGGGGCGAAGGAACGTAGCCCCCTTGGTCAAGGGCGGGGTCAATACCCCGCCCGCGAAGCAAAAAATTTATTCAAAGGGAATATCCGTATTCGCTCACCCATCCCAGCGATCCGGCGCTGTCCGGCGTCGGGATATATTCCAGGCCGATATAGCCCTGGTAACCGGCGGAAATGAAATCGGCGAGCAGCCAGCGGTAGTTGATTTCCCCGGTGCCCGGCTGATGGCGCCCTGGGTTGTCGGCAACCTGGATATGCGAGACGCGCGGCAGCGCGGCCCGCAGGATTCCCGCCAATTCCCCTTCCATCCGCTGTGCGTGATAAACGTCGTATTGCAGAAAGGTGTTCGAGTGATCGACTTCGTCGAGGACATCGAGAACCTTGGCCGTCGTATCGAGAGTAAATCCCGGCGTGTCGCGTGAATTGAGATGTTCGACCAGCAGGCGGATACCCGCCTTGGCGAAAGTTTCGGCGGCAAACCTCAGATTGGCCACCAAGGCCCGGCGCTGCTCAGCGGCGGGTACATCGGGGAGCACTTTCCCAACCAGGCAATTGATCTGGGGCACAGCAAGCGCCTGCGCATATTCGGCGGCCTTGAGCACACCGTCGCGGAACTCTTCTCGCCGGGCCGGATCGACCGCCATGCCGCGTTCCCCCGCCGCGAAATTCCCGGCGGGCGCGTTGATCAGCACCAATTTCAGGCCGTTGGAAGACAGGGCGTGCCGCAACTCGGCGACAGGGTATTCATAAGGAAACATGAACTCGACGGCCTTGAACCCCGCTCTTGCCGCCGCCGCAAACCGTTCGATGAACGGCACTTCCTGGAACATCATTGAAATATTCGCCGAAAACTTCGGCATGACCACTTTTCCACTCATTTCGATTTTCCCTTTGTTGTAGTTCGTCCCACCACGGCAAGCCACGCCGCCGCGGTGGATGCGGCTCATGTCTGCAATTTCCGGGCCAGGTTTTGGGAATTTTCCTAATTCATTGTTTTTATTGTTTTTCCATGAAACGGGAATGATCGCGGGATCGTGATTAATGTTTCATAAAGAAACCATTGCGTTCCGTTTTAAACGATACGCGAAATCTGCCTATTTCCCCCGGAACGGACTCTTCCCGGCAACGCGCCGGATTTCAGTCGCCTTCCTTGAGAGACTCTTGCTTGTGAGTCAAGCATCCGGTTTCCCGGATTTTCCGCCACAAAGTGGTACGGCCAACCCCCAGGATGTCGCACGACGCCTTGATCGAACCGCCGGTTTTTCTGAAAACATGCCCGATGTACGCGTCTTCCACGTCCTTGAGCGTCATTGCCTCGCCGAAAAGCGGCGATGACGGCTCCCGAGGCTCGCCCGCGTCACGGTGCGGCATGCCTTCGAGGTCCGCGATCCTGATTTCCTTTCCCTCGGCGATGACGACCGCACGCTCGACCATGCCGCGCAATTCCCGCACGTTGCCCTTGAAATCATGCCGGTAAAGATAGTCCATGGCCTCCTGGCTGAACGACATCCCCTTTTTCCGGTAACGGTCTGAAAACTCTTCCAGGAAGTGCGCGCCCAGTAGTCCGATGTCCTCGACCCGCTCATTGAGCGGCGGAACGTACAGGCTCAGGATGGCAATGCGGAAGTAGAGATCGACGCGAAACTGATTGGCCTCGACCAGGCGATACAGACTGCGATTGGTGGCGCAGATGACGCGCACGTCTACGGGAATCAGCTTGCTGTCCCCGAGACGCATGACCTGCCGCTCTTGCAGGACGCGCAACAGGCGTCCTTGCAGCAGTAAAGGCAGCTCGCTGATTTCGTCGAGAAAAATCGTTCCTCCATGGGCCATTTCGAATAACCCGGCCTTGCCCTTGCGCACCGCGCCCGTAAAGGAACCTTCCGCGTAGCCGAACAATTCGCTCTCGATCAAGGATTCCGGCAGCGCCGCGCAGTTGATCGCCACGAAGGGAGCGTTCTTCCGCTGGCTGCCGCGGTGGATACTTTGCGCGAACAACTCCTTGCCCACCCCGGATGGACCGAATATCAGCACCGAGGTGTCGTACCGGGCAAATTTCTGTCCCGCCCGGATGCACTCCGCCATGCCTTCACTCTTGTGGATGATGTCGGAAAAATCGTACTGCGCGACGAATCCCTTTTCGGCAAGCTTGATGCGGATCTTCTGCTCAAGCCTCTGCACGTCGGTGATGTCCTGATACGTCGCGACCGCTCCACGCACCTCGCCATCGACAACCACGGGAATGCGGCTGGTCGCGACCACAGTCTGCTTATTCAGCGTCTGGATGTCGCCGATCATCGACTGTTCACGTTCAAGCACGCTCAACAGGCGGGTTTCCGGAATGATTTCGGTGATCCGCCTGCCTATCGCTTCCTGGCGGCTGAACCCCATGATCTTCTCTGACGCGGGGTTGAAGACGGTGATGATTCCCTGGTTGTCGATGGCGATGATCCCGTCGTGCACGAAGTCGGTTATCGTCGCGAATTGTTGCGCTTTTTCCTTTTCCAGGCGTGACGCATAAAGTATGTCTATCGCCTGTTGTATGGCGATCTGCATGGCCTGGTTTCCGGAATGGACGAGAAATACCTGGCAGTCCAGGTCGTGCACCGTCATCCTGACATTGTTGTCGCCCACGAAAGTCCGGATACCCTGGCTGCGCAGTCTTTCTATTTCGGCGGCGATGTCGCTTTTTTTCGTGATTTCATAGCAAACGGTTTGCAGATTCATGACCTTGGCGATGATTTCCGCCCCATAGATCACATTCCTGTAACCGACGACCCCCACCGGCTCGGCGCAATCGCGGCTCTTGATCTGATTGAACGCGTCGATCAGGTCGAACGCCGTCACCTTGAGTTCAACCGCCGGAATATCGAACTCGGACCGGATCAGTTCATAGAACCCTCCACGCGTCACGATGACCTTGGCGCCGCCATCAATAGCCTGCCGCGTGCGCTGGAGAGCATTGCCCGGTTCAGCATCCAGCAAGTCGACGTTGGCATATCCATTCTCGGCGATGACGCGGAGCGCCACCTCCGACATGGAACTGAAAGGTGAGAGGACGACTATTTCCTTCATGAACATCCCTGAATAGGCAAGAAACGTATTGCTATTACCTGATCCATAAAAAACGGATATTTTCACTCACCTCAATACGATCAAACTCGTGATGATCAGAGGTGACGAACGCGTGCCGTATTGATGCTTCGGCCAGTGCAACGGCGTCCGCGAGTGAGATTTTATAGGCCGCCTTCAGTCTGCCCGCTTCAAAAAATGCGGCATCCGAAATTTCATGGATGACATGGACAGGGCTTTGCCGGACCTCGGCGAGCACATCGTCGGCAATTTCTTTGCCCTTGCGGCGCAGGAGATCGTAATAGACTTCCAATAAATTCAGCTTGCTCATTACGAGCATCGCATCGTCGTCGGCATCATCGAAAAGCGCCTCAACGGTTTCCGCTCCCGGCTCGTCTGCCAGCGAGGCGATCAAGGCGCAGGCGTCCAGGACATAAACGCGGCCCATCATTCCATCGTCTTGTCTATTTGTTTTTGGGCGCAATACTCGTCCGTAGACAAGCCGGAACCCGCAAGCATCCCGAACAAGCTGTATCGGCGCGTCGTTTTTTCCGCCAGGGGAATGAGCGTGATCATTCCATCCGCTTCGCGTACCCGGACCTTGCGGCTGTGAATATGGTTCATCAGGTGTTGCGGAAGCGCGTCGATGTCCACTATCCGTTCATGCATGAGCCTATCCTTTCGTGGGAAGGTATTCGATGGCAGTCACGCAAAAACGCGCCGCCGCACCCTTAGTGTACACCCGTACGGCTTGCGATTTTCAAGGCAGATCGTCCGCTCGTTCCCGGCGTGCCGGAAAAAAATACCGCCGCGTCAATGGCTGCGGCGCGACAGCGACACGACGGCTTGCCGGGTCGCCGGTCGAGGATCGGCACGGCGATCAATGGACGAGCGTTTTGGAAAAGACGTTGAGGACGACGACGCCGGCGACGATCAGCGCGATGCCGGCGATGCCCGGCAGGTCGATCGCCTGGCCGTAGAACAGCCAGCCGGCCAGGGCGATCAGCGCGATGCCGACGCCTGACCAGATGGCGTAGACGATGCCGATCGGCAGCGTGCGCAACACCAGCGACAGGCAGTAGAAGGCAATGCCGTAGCCGGCGACCACGACCAGCGACGGCAGCAGCCGGGTGAAACCGGCGGCCGCCTTCAGCGCCGAGGTGGCGATGACTTCGCTGACGATGGCGACGAGCAGGTAAAGCCAGGGCGGCATTGGCCTCCTTCAGAACAGGTAGTAGCGCTGCGTCAGCGGCAGGGTTTCGGCCGGCGGGCAGTCGACTGGCTGGCCATCGATGCTGACCTCGTAGGTGGCTGGATCGACTTCGATCGCCGGCGTCTTGTCGTTCAGGATCATATCTTTTTTCCCGACGCTGCGGCAGTTGCCGACGGGGAGCACGGTCTTTTCCAGGCCCAGTTTTTCCTTGATGCCGTCCTTCCAGGCGGCGCGCGAGACGAAAGTGACCGCGGTGCGCGCGCGCGCCTTGCCGTAGGCGCCCCACATGTTGCGCATGACGACGGGCTGCGGCGTCGGAATCGAGGCGTTGGCGTCGCCCATCTTGGCGGCGACGATGAAGCCGCCTTTCAGGATGTAGTCGGGCTTGACGCCGAAGAGCGCCGGTTTCCAGATCACCAGGTCGGCGATTTTCCCGGTTTCGATCGAGCCGAGATAGTCGGCAATGCCGTGCGCGATCGCCGGGTTGATCGTATATTTGGCGACGTAGCGCCGGGCGCGGAAGTTGTCGTTGTCCTGGCCTTCGGCTTCGGGAAGCTGGCCGCGCTGCTTTTTCATCTTGTCCGCCGCCTGCCAGGCGCGGGTGATGACCTCGGCGGGACGGCCCATCGCCTGCGAGTCGGAATTCAGGATCGAGATCGCGCCCATGTCGTGCAGCACGTCCTCCGCCGCCAGCGTGCCGTAGCGGATGCGCGAGCGGGCGAAGGCCACGTCCTCGGGCAGCTTGGGGTCGAGGTGGTGGCAGACCATGATCATGTCCAGGTGTTCGTCGATGGTGTTCTTGGCGAAAGGCATGGTCGGGCTGGTCGAGGAGGGCATGACGTTGGCCAGGCCCGCCGCGCGGATGATGTCGGGCGCGTGGCCGCCGCCCGCGCCTTCGGTGTGATAGGTGTGGATCGCCCGCCCGGCGATGGCGTTTCGGGTCGATTCAAAGTAGCCGGCTTCGTTCAGGGTGTCGGTGTGGATGGTGATCTGGATGTCGTATTCGTCGGCGACCCGCAGGCTGGTGTCGATGGCGGCGGGCGTGGTGCCCCAGTCTTCGTGCAGTTTCAGGCCGATGGCGCCGGCCTTCACCTGTTCGACGAGCGGCGCCCTGGTCGAGCAGTTGGCCTTGCCGAAGAAGCCGAAATTCATCGGGAATTCCTCGGCGGCTTCCAGCATCTTGTGCAGGTTGAAGACGCCGGGCGTGCAGGTGGTGGCGAAAGTGCCGACCGCCGGGCCGTCGCCGCCGCCGATCATCGTGGTGATGCCGGAGTAGAGCGAGGTTTCGACCTGCTGCGGGCAGATGTAATGGACGTGGGTGTCGACGCCGCCGGCGGTGATGATCCGGCCTTCGCCGGCGATGACCTCGGTGCCCGCGCCGACGACCAGCGCCGGATGCACGCCGTCCATGATGTCCGGGTTGCCCGCCTTGCCGATACCTACGATCTTGCCGTCCTTGACGCCGATGTCCGCCTTGACGACGCCCCAGTGGTCGAGGATCAGGACGTTGGCGATGAGCAGGTCGAGCGCGCCGGTCTCGCCGGTGACGACGGCGTTCTGGCCCATGCCGTCGCGGATCGTCTTGCCGCCGCCGAATTTCATTTCGTCGCCGTAGGCCGTGTAGTCCTTTTCGACTTCGATGAACAGATCCGTGTCGCCCAGGCGCACCTTGTCGCCGGTGGTCGGGCCGTACATGGAGGCGTATTCCTTGCCGCTGATTTCATGGCTCATGTGGTCTCACTCCTCATCCAGAAAATTCTTCAGGGCCGCTTTCTGCAAGGCCGCCTTCTTCGTCGTTTCGTTGATTTCGCCGTCGGTCAGCCCGTTGAGACCGAGTACGCGCTTCTTGCCGGCGATCTCGACCAGAGCCACCGTCTTCGTTTCGTTCGGCTCGAAACGCACCGCCGTGCCCGAGGGAATGTCCAGCCGGTAGCCGAAGCTGGAAGCGCGGTCGAAGGACAAGAAGCGGTTCGCCTCGAAAAAGTGAAAGTGCGAGCCGACCTGGATGGGACGGTCGCCCCGGTTGGTGACGGCGATCTGCTGGCACTTCAGGCCCGCGTTCAGGACGACGCGCGTGTTCTTGATCAGGGTTTCTCCGGGAGTCATGGCATGTTTCCTCATTCAACGGATCGGTTGATGGACGGTGACGAGCTTGGTGCCGTCGTCGAAGGTGGCTTCGATCTGCACGCTCGGGATCATTTCGGCGACGCCTTCCATGACGTCGGCGCGGGTCAGCAGGGTCGTGCCCAGCTCCTGGAGCTCGCGCACGCTCTTGCCGTCGCGGGCGAATTCCAGGAGTTCCGAGGAAATGAGGGCGATCGACTCCACGTAGTTGAGTTTCAGCCCCCGGTTTTTCCGGGATTTGGCCAGTTCCCCTGCGCTGTGCAGCATCAGCTTTTCGATTTCTCTGGGGGTTAGATGCATCGTGCTTCTCCTGTCGATGAAAGAAGGGGTGGGTGAAAAGCGGGCGAAAACCGGGTGAAAACCGGCGTCCGGAACCGCTTCGGCGGCGACCGGCGGCGGAAGGAGGGGATGAAGGGGAGATTCCGGCGGATCTCATGGCTACACCGCCAGCGCCTGGCGCACGCCGTCGCGGTCCATGTCGGCGCCCAGGCCGCGCATGATGAACTCGCCGCGTTCCATCAGCAGGTAGTGGTCGGCGAGATCGCGCGCGAAATCGTAGTACTGCTCGACGAGCAGGATCGCCACCTGGCCGGTTTCGGCGACCTGGCGAATCGCCTCCTGCGTCTGGCGGCGCTCCTCGATCGACTGCGCCGCCTGGCTTTCGCCGCGCCGGGCGACGACGCGGATGGCGTGTCCGATATCCTTGATGATCGACGGCTGGATGCCCTCGGTCGGCTCGTCGAGGATCAGCAGCCGGGGTTCCATGGCCAGCGCGCGGCCAATCGCCAACTGTTGCTGCTGCCCGCCCGAGAGATCGCCGCCGCGCCGCCTGAGCATGGTCTTGAGCACCGGAAAAAGCTCGAACACGAGGCCGGGGATCTTTCCGCCGGCCGGCCGCGAAGCCAGCCCCATCAACAGGTTTTCCTCGACCGTCAGGCGGGGAAAGATTTCCCGGCCCTGCGGCACGTAGCCGATGCCGCAATGGACGCGCTGGTGCGTGGGCGCGTGGGTCAGATCCTTGCCGTCGAAGCCGA
>JAISQQ010000049.1 GCA_031274075.1 Accumulibacter sp. | reverse complement strand
CTGATCGTGCCCGGTGTCCACGAAATGCGCACCTTCTCGCTGCGCGATCAGGTCTACCAGCCGAAAAAGACCAGTAAGGACGGCTTTTTCTTCCAGTCGGTCGAGGGCCTGACTTTGGGGGTGGATTTCACCGTCCGCTACGCGCTCGATCATGAAAAACTGCCGGCCATTGCGCGCATCCTGCCGGATGACATCGACGGCGAAATCGTGCTGCCCATTATCCAGGGCGTGCTGCACAAGACGCTTTCGCGCTACACGGTGCGTGAAATCTTTTCCGCGCGCCGCCAGGAAATCCAGGATGAGATCACCCGGGAATTGCAAACGCGCCTGGCCGAGGATGGCGTCAAGCTGAAGACGCTGAGCATCGGCAAGATCGACTTGCCGTCGGATTATCGCGCGGGGATGGAAAAAATGCTGGCGGCGGAACTGGCGACCGAGCAGATGAAATACACGCTCGAACTCAAGGAAAAGGAAGTCCGGGCGAGCGAACTGGGCGCCGAGGCCGAAAAGGCGCGGCGTGAAAAAGCCGCGCAGGCCGCCGCGCAGGAAGAAATCATCGCCGCGCAGGCACAGGCCGAGGCGATGAAGCACATCCTGCCGTTCAAGGAAAAGCAAATCCGCCAACGCGCACTGGAGGCGGAAGCGGCCAAGGTGGCGCGGATCAGCAATGCCCAGGCCGAGGCCGAGGCGCGCCGCATCGAGGCCGAGGCGGAAGCCGACTCGCGCAAGAAGCTGGCCGACGCCGAAGCCTACCGGCTGGATCGGGTCGGCAAGGTCAACAGCGAGCAGATGGCCCGCGAAGGCGCGATCCTGGCGCAAAGCCCGTTGCTCATTCAGAAGACGCTGGCCGAAAAGCTCTCCGACAAGGTGCAGGTCATCATCGCCCCGCCCGGCGCGGAGGGCCGTTTCATCGGCGAAAACCTGATCGGGCGCATGCCGGGTTCCGGCAACGGCAAGGAGTAATCATCATGATCGGACTGTTGCTGAGCCTTGCCATCGTCACCCAGGATCAAATCCCCCTGCGCGCCGCGCCAGGCGAGCATGCCGCCCGCCATGCCGTGCTCGCGCAGGGCGACAATCTGGAAGTGCGCGGCGTCAAGGGCGATTATCTCCAGGTCTTCGACCATCGCCGCGCCCGCGCCGGTTATGTCCGCGCCACGCAGGTCGGCCTCTACGATCTCACGCCAAGGGAAGCGCCAAGGCTGCGGGCCGTGCTCGAATTCCTCAAGGATCAGCCCGGCCAGGAGGCGCTGGGCATCGGTCACGCCGCCGCTTTCTTCAAGGCCGCGCCCGCCGGGGCGATCGACGCGGGCGCGTTCGAGGCGCTCGGCAAGATAGCCGATCGCCTTGCCTGGCGCGTATCGAGGCTTTCGGGGACGGATAGCGAGGCGGCCCGCACCGTCTCGGCGCATCTCGATGCCGCCGCCAGTTACGGCGTACAGTTCCACAGCGTCGAGCGTTACGAGAAAGTCACGCTGTGTTACGACGGCGACGCCTGGCGGCGCGTGCTGTCGCTGCCTGCTTCCCCGGAGCAGAAAGCGCGCGCGGCGCT
Source organism: Accumulibacter sp. (assembly GCA_031274075.1). Classification (GTDB taxonomy): domain Bacteria; phylum Pseudomonadota; class Gammaproteobacteria; order Burkholderiales; family Rhodocyclaceae; genus Propionivibrio. The sequence goes on along the minus strand of JAISQQ010000049.1, from coordinate 12,255 downwards.
CTCGCTCACCCGGCACGATTGCGTCAAGGCGACGCTTTCCCCTTCCGAGCGGCTCGATGCCGACCATGCGCGCGCGGAAATGCTCGATCTCGTCCTGACCGAAGGCGAAAGTCGCGGCGGCCTGCCCGAACACCTCCGCAACCGCCTCAAGATTCGCGCCGCCGGCGTATGGGCGAGCGTCGCCCATCGCCGCGCGCACCGCCCGGATAGCGACCCCGCCGCCGTGCTCGAAGCGGGCCGGAACGCCGAAACCCATCTCGCCAGCGTCGACAAGAACGCGCTGGTCGACGGCGACCGCGCCGCGTGGAACGAAGCCGCCATCCGCGTCGGCGCTTCGCGCTGGGCGGCGCAAGCGCAAACCCTCGTCCAGCCCGCGCAAGGCCGGCCCGGCATCCAGATCAGCGCGGGCGACGAACCGGGGCAACACTGCGTCCACGTCGTCGCGGCGCAAAAAACGGGGGCGGGCGCAGGAGCGGGAGAAGCCGCGGCCAGTCAGGAGAGCGCGCAAGGCAAGGCTTTTACGCACTGCACTTACGGGCAGGTGTGGCCGTGCTCCCTTGCCGTCAGTCCCGACAGCAAGGTCATGACCCTGGCCGTGCAGCCGCTCGAAAACTGGCGCGAACTCTGGGTATTCCGCCAAATGCAGAACGGCTGGCAACTCGACATCGTGCCGCCCTCCGTCGACAACCCCGAACTCGGCTATATCGAATTCGCCGGCTGGGTGCCCGGCAACAAGCAATTCCTCGTCGCCCGCGAAGTCGTGGGCAATGGTCACAAGACGAGTTTTGAATTGTGGGATCGCGCCACGCTGAAAGTCGAAAAACGCGCCGACAAGCCCGATAACCTGAGCGCGTTTTATCGCTGGCAGGATCCGGTGTGGAAAGGCGGGACGGTGGCGGTGCGGTGAATCAAATTCCATCAATTTTCTGAAAAGTGAGAACCCTCATGAACGACATTCACAAGGCAATAAACATGGTCACGTCGATCAAACGCGGGACGCTGTTCCTGTCCCTGTTTTTGCTGTCAGCAGCGGCGCAGGCCGAGACGAGAACTTTTGATGTCGTAAAATTCTCCGACCGTTATTACGCCAAAGCTACGGCAAATGATGAAGATCGCCCCAATATCATCCGTATATATGATCGCAAGAACCCCAAAAAACCCATTATAACGATGGAGTCGGACGTATCATTTAGCGAAGCTACGCACAACGTGCACGAATTACCATATGGTGAGCACAGTGAGCTGATATACGAAGACTTCAATTTCGATGGCAAGAAAGACCTGGCGCTCATGGATGGACAATACTCCTGTTATAACGGTCCGTCTTATCAGGTCTACCTCGCAAACGGCAAAGGCGGGTTTACACATAACGCTGAATTTACCCGTTTGGCGCAAGCCTATTGCGGTTTTTTTGGTACAGATGCAGAAAAAAAGACGATCAGCGTCATGACAAAAAGTGGGTGCTGCTGGCATTTGTATGAAACATACAAGGTCGTTGACGGAAACAATTTGCGCCGCATTTACTCTATTACAGAGTCAACAAGCTGGTTTTATTCAGGAGGAAAGATCATTGATGGTCGTGGTAAGAGAGAAAAAACAACGGCACGATACACGCTGGAAGATGACAACGAAAAATACATCATATTCCAGTTCAAACTGAAATCCGCGCCGCATAAAGAAGTCGTGCTGCTTCTTGGCGATGAAGCGGATTATGCTTTGTTAAACAGAAAAAATAATCTGGTCGAATACAGTTACGCACTTGCCGCCAAGGGTATATTGCCACCAAGCAAAAAGGAACATGAGAACATCCTCACCTTCGATGCCGAAAACAATAGCGTTTGCTTTGGCATAGGCGACACAAGCTACACCGTGATTGACCAGCCCAAGCGTTTGGGTGTGCTGGTAAAACAAGGCAAGCGCGTGAGCTTTCTTGCAGGCAACCTTGACACCCTGGATGGCGATCTGGCGGGAATCCAAACCGCACACAATGTGGAATCCGGCTCGTGCCCGCTGAAATAACGTCGGCACAATATGAACGTAACGCACGGCCCCCAATCTTCCTCTCCCCTCGTGGGAGAGAGGGTGCCCGAAGGGCAGGAGAGGAGCCTGCCAAGCTCCGCGGCAATCCATGCCCCGTCGTACCGCAATTGCGTCTCTCCGCGCGCCGGGAGGGTCCACGTCCCGACACGCATGCCGTTGCTCCAGATGGACAGGCTGCGGCTGTGCGATCTGCGGCCCATCTCACCACATCCCTTGCGCGCTCGACGGAGCCTTGTCGCCGCCGCGCGGGCCGAGGGCAAGTTCCAGATTCAGGGCGGCGCACCAAGCCATCAACTGCGCCACGCTCAATTCCTCGGCATGCAATTCAAGATGCGACACCCGCGACTGGCTCAGGCCAACACGGCTTGCCAGCGCGGCCTGGGACATCTTGCGGGCTTTGCGCGCGGACTGCAGCAACTGCCCCAGTTGCGAGGCGGTCAGCAGGGTTTGGGACGGAGGCGGCATGGGGAGTACCTGAAATTCAGCTAAACGTAAAATAGCTGATTATCGGGTAATTGTAAAATATTTGGTTCTCAAATAAATGCGAAATATCGTAAGCTCCCGGCGAAGACATCTGTAAGAAGCTGTTTTAAAAAAATTAGTACGAGAAATGCTTGGATCCCAAAAACCTCAATTCAAGCCCTGGGTGAAGGTAGGGCGGTTTCTCCGAAACCGCCGCCCCCCGGCGCGCTCGGAAAGCGCGCCCTACCTTGGATGCCGCCCCCCGGCGCGCTCGGAGAGCGCGTCCTACCCTGGATGATCCCTCTGCTTCTCATACGTCTTTCTGATTTCTAAAACAGCTTCTAAATTCTGCGCTTGGACCGTGAAGACAGTGTCCACCAAAGAAGATGGAGGACACTACGGAAGCCGGAAAGCCGCTGGCGGCATCCGGTCGGGTTTCAGCCGTCCTGGCGCAGATCGTCGAGCAGGCTGCCGACGACCGCTTCTTCGGCGACCGCCAGGCCATGCGCGTCCATGGCCGCACGCAGCCCGGCGTCCCATAGGGCTTCGGTCCCGAAAGCCGCCAGGTCGCGCGGGCGCGGGGGCGCGGTCGCCAGCGCGGCCAGATAGCCGGCGCGACTGAAGCGCCAGGGCGTAGCCCGCCAGGTACGCATGACGTGGTTGCCGATGCCGATGCCGGGCCAGTCGTAGTCGCCGTGGTAGTGCAGGCGCGCCCCGGCCGCGGCCAACTGATCCAGCAGGATGCGCTGCGCGGCGGCGGGCATGCCGTCGGTGCAGACCAGCGGCGCGCAGTCCGTGCCCAGACGGTCGGCGGCGATGGCGACGATGTCCGGGTTCTCGCAAATGTAGACCGGGCGACCGGCGACGGGCCAGCGGCGTGGCTGGCGCAGCAACTGCCGCAGCGACAGATAGCCGGGCTCGCCGGGAACGCCCTGCGTCGGCAGGTTCAGGAAGAGCACCGGGCGCGCCAGTTCGCTGACCAGCACGCCCGCCCGCGCCCAGACTTCGCGCAGGCGCTCGTCGTGGCGGGCTTTGCCTTCGTCCGCCTCCGCCGGGTCGCCGCTCCGCTCCGCCTCGTCCGCCGCCGCGCGCTCGCGCCAGCGCCACGCCGCCAACACCAGCGCCGCGGCGGGCTGTCCGGCGTCCAGCGCGTGAGCGTCGCCCAGGGTTTCGGCGGCCAGTTGCGAACGCGGCAGACCCCGGGCGGGCAGGCGACCGAGCACGGCGTCGGCGGCGGTCAGCAGCGGCAGCGCATGGTCGGGATCGCGTCCCAGGCGTTTGAGCAGCCCCAGCGCGCCCGGCGCGTCATTCAACCAGGCCCGCAGCAATGCGCCGACTTCAGCGTCGGCCGCCTGCGCCAACCATCGGGACTGAAGCGCCTGGCGCAATTTCGCACGGGAAACGATGGGGCCGTCCAGTTGCTCCAGCGCGTCGCGCAGCGACCCGGCCAGTCCCGCCGCGTGAAGACGTTCGTCGATCTCGGCGACATCCAGCGTCATCGAACGCGTCGGACGCGATGGCCGTCCGGTCAACTGGCACAGGGCGTGATGCGCCGCCGGATCGAGGTCCGTCAGGCGCACCCGCGCGGCGGTTTCGTCCGCGTCGGCGCGCTCGAAATGGCGACGAAGCCGTTCGCGTACCGATGCCAGTTCAGGGCCGCCGAGCAGGCGTACCAGGCGCGGATCATTCGCCATGGTCGTTACTACGCCAGCGGGCGATGACGGCGAACAGCGGCACGGTCAGGCCCGGCGCGCGTTCGACACGATATTCACCAGATGCGAGTGGCTTCATAGAGACGAATATTTTGATTCACTGTCACCAAAGGCATTCCTTCGATCATCGCGGTTGCGACAAGCAATCTGTCGAATGGGGCACGGTGATGAAAGGGAAAGGGAAAGGGCAGTGTCTGGAGGCTGATCTGTCTTCTGTCCTCAGTCTTCCGGGAGCAATCACCCGCAAAACCATGTGCGTCATTTGAGTCACCCCGCCCTGAAGGCCGGGGATTCCTCGATACGATTCAGGGAGCCTTCGGCTCGCGTAACGCTTGTCTCACTGACCTCGCCATGAATGGCGGGGATGGCGTTCGACCCGTGTTCAAGGCTTATGTGTCGTATCACGAAATAATTCCTCGGCAAGATATTCATCGCTTCGGCAGTGCATATCGGAAATACCGTCGCGCATTTCATGATACAGGCGCGAGCCATAGAAAATATCCAGTGCTGTCCTGATGGGCAGATTCTGGCGCTTCGAAAATGTTTCAATCACCCGTGCGTATTTGCGCTGGAGCAGAATTTTGTTCGCTGTCATTTACACGCCGTCGCTTGCTGTAAAGTGCAAATATCTGTTGATGACACTCTGGTTGCGAAAACAATATTGCAGGTTGGGTTTTTCGTATTGCAGTCGTTTTATGGCTTCGCGTTCATCGACAAGTCCTCCAAGAAACAGCTCGATCGTATCAAAAACCTTGTCATTTGCCACGCCGCCAACAATCAGATCGTAATTACCGATATCTTTTCCGCGTCTACAGGCAATGATAAACTCCAGCCATGCGTCGGAGTAGGTTTCAAATTCCAGAATCGACAGCGTTTCTTTCGCCGATGCATCATCAAAAACATATTCAGAAACGACGCCCTGTCCACGCTTCATCCTGAAACGTTCAGACCACCTGACAGCCTGCTCCTTTATCGGTGTCGTGTAAAACCCCTTGCCAAAATCCGTATGCTCGCGCGCACGGGCAATATCGGGGTTTTCCACCACCAGATACGAACCGTGGTACAGGGTCAGCATACCAGTCCCTTCCCGCGCATACAGTCGATGATATCCTCAACGATATAGTCCTTGCCTTGCGTGTGGAGCGTTTCGTAATTGGCAAGGATGTATTCATCAAGGATTGCGCTGTCCTGTGTCAAACGTCTGTACGCTTCGCTGCCATCCATCTCCAGCCGTTCCGCAATGCTTTCAATGCAGAAAACCGCGAACGCGAGTTCATTTTCGTTCATCGGCCCAACGCCGCTGACCAGCGTGGCTTCGTCCAGATCGCGTGTGACGGGGGACATGCGTTCCTCCAGGAACAGGAGTGAAAATATATGAGCATTGTAAGCACATGGCGGGAAAAAGCCAAACCTCATGTTTTCCGGAGCCGCGCCGTCTGCTGGCGGCGAAGCGTATGCAGATATGTTGCGCAAAGTGGCGGCGTAGCACATTGTTTTATATTTTTTCCTCAATATGAAACACGTACCCATAATACTGTTTACATTTTGAATTCTTATGAAATATCATTTCCTTGTCAAAATACGAAGCTCCATTTGTCGCGTCTCCTGCCCGACAGTCATCCGCGAAGACCGCCGTCACGCCAGCGGAAACCTACGGTCGGGATCATCTTCCACGCGCCGGGCGCGGCCGTCCCATATCCAGCGCGAGACATACACCGCGTCGATGCCTTCGCGGCGCTGTAGCTGGCAGATCGCCACGCCCGGCAGTTCCGCATAGCAGGCCCACTCGCGCTCGCTGGTGATGACGAAGTCCAGGTCGAACTCGCGCACCAGTCCCATGCAGTGGGCGCGGGCGTCGTCGTCGATGCCGGCGAAGACTTCGTCGAGCAGCATGAGCCTCGGGGCCAGCGGGCTGCCGCCTTGACCGTAGAAGCTGGCGATGGCGGCAAACAGCGGCACGGTCAGGCCCAGCGCGCCTTCGCCGCTGGAGGCGGGGCCGGACAGTTTGCGCCATTGGCCGTCTTGCTGGCGCTGGATGCGGAAGCGGTGCCAGTGCCGGTAGTCCAGGGCGCGGGCGAGTTGGTCGATCAGGCTGACGCCGGCGGCGTCGGCGTCGGCGCGCTCGCGTTCGGCGGCGATCTGCTGTTGCAGCATGACGCCGACGGTGCGCCGATCTTCGGCCGACCACAGGTCGGCGCTGGTGTTGAGCAGGCGCTTGCGCGCGGTCTCCAGCCCCGCGGGCGCGCCTTCCTCGGCGGACAGCGGCTCCCATTGCAGGCGGTAGCGCACGCCCGTGGTGGTCGGACGTTTGTGCAGCTCGGCGTTGATCGCGTTGACGCGCTCGTCCGCCGCGCGCATCAAGCGCTGGATTTCGGCGGCGATCTCGGCTTGCAGGTGGTTCTCCAGCACTTCGCGCTCGCGCGCCGACAGCAGTTCGCCGCGCTGGGCGATGTCTTCGGCCAGCCGCCGCGCGAGCGCGTCCGGGCGCTCGGTACGGTTCTGGTACTGGATGGTGACGGTGACGCCCCAGTCGTTGGGTTCGGCGACGGTCTGATGGCCCAGGGCGCTCAGGCCGCGCTGCAATTCATTCAGGTCCGCCGAGATTTGTGTCCGCGTGCGCTCCCAGGCCGCCTCGTCGTCGTTGATATGAGCCAGCGCCTGTTCGACGCGGCGGGCCAGGTTCAGGGTCAGGTCGATGCCCCAGTGCTCGGGCAGTTCCAGATCGGGCAGCGCCGAAACCAGCAGGCCGCTGTCGGCGAAATGGCGCAGGCGCTCGGCGGCGTCGGCGCGGGCGCCGCCGCGTTCGGCCAGCGTCTGTTCGGCTTCCCGGAGCTGCGAGTCGGCGACGGCGCGCGTCGTCTCCGCTCGGTTCAGCGTCTTGCGGCAGTCTTCGGCGTGCTGTTCGGCCCGATCGCGCGCGTTGCGCGCGGCGGCCAGCTTGAGAAGCAGTTCTTCGACTTGCTGGCCGATGGATTGTTGCAGCGTTTCGAAGCGTGTCCGCGCTTGTCCGGCCTGATCTTCGGCCAGCGTCAGGGCCTCTTCGGCCTGTTCCAGCGCCGCTTGCGCTTCGTCTTCGCGCTGCCGTTGTTCGAGATGATCCGGCCAGGCGCGCTGCCATTCGCGCGCCGCTTGCGCAAGCTGCCTCTGGGCCTGGTCGAAATGGTCCAGCGCCTGTTCGACTTCCGGCAGGCGCTCGGCCTCGGGCGGCAGGCGCAGGTCGGTAGCGTCGCGCCGCAGTTGTTCGCGCGCTGTCTGCAAGGCCGTTTCGGCTTCGCGGAAACGTTTTTCGGCGTGTTCCAGCCGTTGCCGGGCGCGGTCGACTTCGCGCCCCGCCGATGTCGCCGCCGAGATGGCGTCGTGCAGTGGCCGGTCGGACGGCGCGCCCCGCCATTCGCGGTCGGCTTGTTGACAGTCGGCGTCCAGGGCCTGGAATTGCTGCTCGAGTGCTTCGCTTGCCGCGTCGAGTTCGGCCAGGGCGGCGGCGATTTCTTTCAGCCGCTGTTGGCGTGCGCGCTCGCGCGCGCTGTGGCCGATGTAGCGCGCCGCCGGTTTTTGCCATGCGCCCGCCAGCGCGCCCAGGCGAAAACGGCCGTCGGGCGACAGCCAGGTTTCGGCCTCGGGCGGGTCTTGCAGACCGTAGGCCACGCCCGCCAGCAGCGCGGTGAGCGTGGTTTCCGTCACCGGGCAGCCGTCCGGCAGCGCCGGGACGAGCGCGTCGTTCAGGCGCGGCCCGGCCGCCGGCCCGCGCCGCAGCCAACTGGCGTCGAGCAGCGGACGGCCTTGGCGATCGGTCAACGCGCCGTCCGGCGACAGCCAGGCGTCGAGCAGACCGCTACCTTCCAGGGCGGCTTCCAGACCGGCCCGTTCGGGCGCGTCCAGTCGCGGCTGGAAATCCACCAGCCGCCACAGCGGCGCGCCCAGGCGCTGCGCGCGAACGCCGGCGGCGCGGGTGGCCGGTTCGGGGGGAACGGCATCCTCGCCTGCCGCCAGGCGCTGGCGCTCGTCCTCCAGACCGGCGCGCTGCCTGCGCAGATCGTCCTGCCGGGCTTTGAGGGCCGCCTGTCGTTCGGCGTATTGGCGCACGGCGATCCGGTGGGCGGCGGACAAGGCTGCCTGCGCCGGGTTGTCGCCTTCGGGACGGGCCGTCCATTCGGCGAGCTGTTGCAAGGGTTCCGTCGCGTCGAAGCGCAGTTGCGCCAAGCCCGCGCAATGGCCGGCCCACGCTTCGACCAGCGCGTGGGCGGCCTGTTCGGCCTGCCGATCGGCTTCTTCGCGCCGTTCCAGCGCTTCGTCGAATTCACCGCGAACGGCCTGGGCGTTGTCCTGCGCGACCGTGAGCGCCGCCTGATGTCTGCCCGCTTCGGCATGACGCTGGCGCAGATGGGCGATGTCCTGCCGCCGGCGTGAGGTCACATCGCGCAGCGCGTCGGTCGTCGTTTGCGGATCGGGCCGTGTTTCGGCCAGCGCCTCGGCGGTCTGTGCGAGCAGCGGATTTTCGCGCACGTCCGCGTCTACGCCGACGGCTTGGGCCGCTTCCAGGGTGCGGGCGCGGGCGGCGTCCAGCTCGTCGCGCGCCCGTTCCGCCTGCGCGGAACGCTGCTGGCTGCGTTGAGCTTTGCGTTGCAGCGTTCCCCGCGCGGCGTCGCGCCGCTTGCAGGCCGCCAGCGCCGCGTCGCGGCTCCGGTTCGCGTCGCTTTCCGCCTGGGCCAGGCGGTTGGCGTCCTGGTTGGCCGGGTCGCTTTGCAGCGTTTCGACTTGTTCACGCGCGCTCATCCAGGCTTTCCGGGCGGTCTCGTGCGCCGTCGTGGCGGCGGCTTCCGCCCGCCGCGCCTGCTCGCGCGCGTCCTGCTTGTGCCTGCGCGCTTCGCTGGCGTTGTCGAAGCCGGTCTGCGCCTGACGCAGACTGCGCGCCTGACGGCGCGCGAGCATCCCGGCGTAGATGCGGTAGCGCCGCTCGAACTGGGTAATGGCCTGTTCCAGCCGACGGGTTTCTTCCAACTGCCTGCGGTCTTCCTCCAACTGATTGAGCGCCTCGGCGACGTCGGCCAGCAGCGCGGTCGGCAGCGGCGGCAACGATTCGCTCAGGGCTGTGGACAAGCCGGTTTCGTCGGGCTTCTTCGACAATTGCGGCTGGCGCAGTTGGATCAGCGTGTCCATCAGCGCGTCGTAGCGGCGCGGCCCCAGTTGGAACAAGCGTTCGTCGACCGCGTGGCGGTAGTCCTGCGTGCGTTCGAACAACTGGCCCCGACCGGCCAGTGTTTCGCGCAGGCGTTCGCGCGTGAGCACCTGGCGCTGGGCGGTGGTCAGCCAGATGTCCTGGCCGATGCGCGGCGCCGCGGTGGCGCCGTCGCCGTCGCGCTCGCCTTCGATCAGGAAAAACCAGCTATCGACCTGCGCCCGTCCGGCCACCGCCGACAGGCCCACGCCCAGGGTCAGGTAATGCTCGTGACCGTCGCGTTCGCGGCGACCGAATTCGATCCAGCTATAACCGATGCGGCGTGGGTAGCTGCCCATCAGCAGGTTCCAGGCCATTTTCTTGCCGGCGTCGCCGTCGGGTTCGACCCGCGACGGGCGCAGTTGCGCGTCGAACAGCAGCGGCAGGGTCAGCGACAGCACCTTGGATTTGCTGGTGCCGTTGTTGCCGCGCAGCAGCAGGTGGCCGTCGTGGAACCGGAATTCTTCGCTGTCGTAGTGGAACAGTTCGATCAGGCCCATGCGCAGCGGCTGCCAGCGTTCGCGCTGGGGCGTGGGCAGCGCGGGGCGGGACGGGGAGGCCGAGAGCAGGTCTTCGGTCATGCGCCAGGCTCGGACAGGAACAGGGGCTCGGCGCCCGGCGCGGCGCGCACCTCGGTCTGGCCGAGCGAAAAGCGGGCGATGGCGGGCAGCGGGCGCACGCCGTCCGCCTCGCGCGCGAGCAGCCCCAGGCGGCACAGGCGTTCCACGGCGATTTCGGCCAGTTCGCGTTCAGCGCCGGGCGCGCGCGCCGAGGTGCGCCAGTAACGGCCATAGCGGCCCGCGGCATCGCGCAGGAAGCGGGTGATTTCGCCCGCGTCCACGCGGACCGGCGCGCGCGCCTGGCGCAGGCGCTGGGCCAGACGCTCCGCCACCAGCAGGGTCACGTGGGCCTCGGTGCCTTCCGCCGGCATCGCCACGTCGGTCAGTTGTCCGCTCTCGTCGGCCAGCGCCAGTCCCTCGGCGCGTTGTTCGGGCGTCAGCCCGGTCGCTTCGCACAGGCGGCTGGCCATGGCGCCGCGCTGGTTGATGAAGTAAGCCTGCGCGTCCGCTTCCAGGGTTTCGGTGTAGAGCACCGGATCATCGAGCAGCCGCCGCGCAAGGCGATGGCGCACGGCGTCGCGCCGTCCCTGGTCGCTGTCTACGCGGTATTCGATCGCCAGCGCGCGCAGCCGCGCCCCGGTATCCGCCGGCGCTTCTTCGGCGCGCCAGCTTGAAGGGCCGCGCACGGCGGCCAGCAGGTCGGCCAGCAGGCGGCGGTGCACGTCGTACAGGGCGTCGGATTGCTGCCAGCCGCTGTCATGGACGAAGTTATCTTCATCTCCGGCCACACGTTCGAGTACGCCCTGTTCCAGCAAGCTGCGGCAGACGGCGACCAGTTCGCGCCGCTCGGCGGCGCTGCGCAAGGTGAAGGTGAAGCCCAGCGCCGCCAGCGCCGGATCGACCGCCTGCTGCACGATCCGCTCGCCGATCAGCTCCAGGGTGATTTGCGGATCGGCCCGTTCCAGCACCGTGCAGGCCAGGCACAGCAGCACATAGCGGCGGCGGTCGTAATCCGGCAGGCCGCGGGTCGGGTCGGACAGGTCCGCCGGGCGTTTGAACAGGCGCGCGCCCTCACGATCCACGTGCAGCGGCCAACCCGCCTCGCGCGCGAACCATTCGCGCAGGCGATCGGCCTGGCGGCGCACGGCGGGAAAATCGGCATGGTCCGGCGGCATCAGCGGACGCATCAGCAGGCCGCGCAGCGCGCGGCGGAATTCGTCCTGCTGCTGCGACTTTTGCTGTTCGCCGACGTGCCGGGTGGTGCGAGTGCTCATGGCTGCCCCTCTATTCCGCTCAATTTTGCCATCAACTTATTATTGGCTGTCGCATCCCGGACGATTATGCAGTTGTTTGACGAACAAATGCGGGCGGGAAGCGTACCACTGTTTCATGGACTCGACAGGGGTCTTGGCGTTGAGGGCGGATTGTGGCCGCCGTTGGTCATAGCGGGTGATATATCAGAGCGGGGTTTGTCCCCAATCCAGGGCGCTTCTCCATGACGGGAATGACGGGGATGACGGCACACCCGGCACAGACGCGAAAGCACAACGCAATGGCGGGCCAACGCAGGGCAACAGGCTGACGGGCGGGAGGATTCAAGCGGGCGCGGGGATAGAACGCGGCGGACCATGACGCTCGCCTGTGCGGGGCTGATACAATCGCCAAGCCTGCTCCCATACGGAAGCGTCCCCAAAGTACCCTCAAGTATGGCCATCAAGAAATCCGACCTCTATGCCTCGATCTGGGCATCCTGCGACGAACTGCGGGGCGGCATGGACGCCAGTCAATACAAAGACTATGTGCTGTTCATGCTGTTCATCAAGTACATCAGCGACAAATACGGCAACAGCGACGCCTACAAACCGCCCGTTGACATTCCCGAGGGCGCGTCCTTTCGTGACATGGCTGCGCTCAAGGGCAAGCCGGACATCGGTGACAGAATCAACACCCAGGTCATCCAGAAACTGATCGACGCCAACAGCAAACTGCTGGCGCGCACCGACTTCCCCGACTTCAACGATCCGAACAAACTCGGCGAAGACCCCGCCAGGGTTGAGCGCCTCTCCAACCTGATTGCGATTTTCGAGAAGCCCGAACTGGATTTCTCCAAAAACCGCGCCGAAAACGATGACCTGCTCGGCGACGCCTACGAATACCTGATGAGCCACTTTGCCACCGAAAGCGGCAAAAGCAAGGGCCAGTTCTACACCCCTTCCGAAGTCAGCCGCATCATCGCCAAAGTGATCGGCATCTCGCCGCAGAACAC
>JAISQQ010000198.1 GCA_031274075.1 Accumulibacter sp. | reverse complement strand
TTTTTCTGGGAAGAACGCAATGGAATGGCTCACCCACCTGAACGCCCGGCTGTCGCGTTGGGCGCTGTACATCGCGGTCGCGGGGCTGCTGGGGATCGTCGCCGTCGTGGTCTGCTCGGTGTTCTGGCGCTACGTCCTCAACGACGCCCCGGCGTGGTCGGAACAGGTCGCGCTCATACTGGTCATCTGCATCGCCATGTTCGGCGCCGCCGCCGGAGTGCGCGACGAAGGGCACATCGGCATGGAATCGCTGGTCGGACTGCTGCCCAAGAAGATCCAGTTCTGGATCGGCAACGTCGTCGGCTTCCTGACCATCGTCTTCGGCGTCTCCCTCACCTGGGGCTGCACCATGATGGGCAAAGCCGTGTGGACCAACTACATCCCCACGCTGGGCATTTCCGAAGCCTGGCGCTACGCCCCCTGCGTCGTCGCCGGCGTCCTGATCATCCTGTTCTCGATCGAACACCTGATCGCCCTGTACACTGACAAGGAAGTGACCCCATCATGGCACTGACCGTCCTCTGCATCAGCTTCCTGATCTTCCTCCTGCTCGGCGTGCCGGTCGCCTTCTCGATCGCCCTGAGCTGCATGGCCACCTACTGGGTCGAAGGCTTCCCGCTCGAACTCGCCTTCCAGAACCTGATCGCCGGGATGAACGTCTTCTCCTTCCTGGCCATCCCGTTCTTCATCTTTTCCGGAGAACTGATGCTGCACGGCGGCATCGCCGACAAGATCGTCGATTTCGCGCGCAACCTGGTCGGGCACTGGCGCGGCGGCCTGGGCATGGCCAACGTCGTCGCCTGCACGCTGTTCGGCGGCGTTTCCGGCTCGCCGGTGGCCGACGTCTCGGCCATGGGCGGCGTCATGATCCCGATGATGAAACGCGAAGGCTACAGCGCCGACTACGCGGTCAACGTCACCACCCACGCCGCGCTCTGCGGCGCGCTGATGCCGACCTCGCACAACCTGATCATCTACGCCTTCGCCGCCTCGAGCACCTCCGGCCTGCTGGCCGGATCGAACGTCATGGTCAAGGGCGCGTCGATCGGCGAACTGATGTTCTCCGGACTGCTGCCGGTGCTCGTCCTGATGGTCTGCATGCTGGTCGCCGCCTACTGGGTCGCCAAGCGCGAAGGCTACCCGCGCCGCGCCGACGGTTCCGACCGGCTCGACCCCTTCGCCGGCTGGCGCGCCGTGTTCAACTCCTTCATCGCGGCCATTCCCGGCATGTTCGTCGTGGTCATCATCCTCGGCTGCATCGTCAAGGGGATCACCACCGCCACCGAAGCGGCCGGCATCGCCGTGACCTACTCGCTGTTCCTCACCTTCTTCTGCTATCGCACGATGACCTGGGCCAAGCTGATGAAGGCGGCGGCCAAGGCGGCCAAGACTACGGGCGTCGTCCTGCTGCTGATCGGCGTATCGACGATGTTCCAGTACATCATGGCCATCCTGGAAATCCCCGACAAGACCGCCGCGGCGATGCTCACGGCGACGACCAACCCCTACCTCATGTTTTTCCTGATCAACCTGATCCTCTTTCTGCTCGGCACCTTCATGGACATGGCCTCGACCATCCTGATCTGCACGCCGCTGTTCCTGCCGCTGGCGATCCAGATGGGCATGGGGCCGGTGCAGTTCGGCATCGTCATGCTGCTCAACTGCGCGCTGGGCCTGAACACGCCGCCGGTCGGCACGACGCAGTTCGTCGGCTGCGCCATCGGCGAGGTCTCGGTCGAAGAGGTGATGAAGACCATCCTGCCCTTCTACGGCGCCCTGTTCGCCGTCATGGCCGTGGTCACCTACGTGCCTGGGTTCTCCTTGTGGATTCCTTCGCTCATCAAGGGCGCGCCGGTCTATTGATCAAGGAATCGCAACCCCTGGCGGAAAGGGATTTTCCGCCACGGGCAAGCGCCAGCGTTTCTCGTAGCGCACGCCGACCAGATACAGACCGGCCGCGGCGAAGGTCGGCGCCGCCCGTGTCCGGTCCCGCGACGCCAAGATCTCGCCGATCCATTCCGGCGGATGCTTGCCTTGACCGACATACACCAGGCTGCCGACGATGTTGCGCACCATGTGATGCAGGAAAGCGCCCGCCTCGAAATCGAAGACCAGCACATCGCCGACACGCTGGACTTCGGCGTGGCGCATCGTCTTGACCGGGGTTCTGGCTTGGCAATCCGCGGCGCGGAACGCCGAGAAATCGTGCTCGCCGAGCAGCAGGCGGGCGGCCCGCCGCATGCGCTCCTCGTCCAGCGGAAGGTGACACCAGCCGGCGCGACCGTGCCAGACGCCGGGGCGCTGCGGACGATTGAGCAGCAGGTAGCGATAACAGCGTCCATACGCCGAGAAGCGGGCATGGAAGGCGTCGTCCACGGCTTGCGCCCAGCGGACGGCGACCGCCGGCGGCAAAAAGCTGTTGGCGCCGCGCACCCAGGCCGTCAGCGGGCGTTTGGCCTGTGTATCGAAATGCGCGACCTGTCCGGCGGCGTGCACGCCGGCGTCGGTCCGTCCGGCGCACACCACGCTGATCCTTTCTCCGGCGATACGACACAGCGCCGACTCGAGTTCGTCCTGGACCGTGCCGCCGCCCGGCTGCGTCTGCCAGCCGCGCCAGGCGCCGCCGTCGTATTCCACGCCCAGGGCGATGCGCATGGCGATAACTATCGGAAACAGAACAAGGCGACCCCGGCCAGCAGGCCGGCCATGAGGATCAGGCATCCGTCGAACCAGCGCAGGGCCTGATGCTCGATCTCGATCGTTTCGCAGTGGGCGGTTTCGGGAATATCGAGCAGCGAGCGCCAGTCCCGCGGACGGGGCAGGTTTTCCACGTAGCGCAAGGCGAGCATCAGCCGCACCATCCCCCGATCGGAATCCATGCCGAGACGCCGGAAGGGCTTGAGCAAGACATGCGTGGCCGCCAGCAGCTCGGCAAGCGGCATGAATTCAAGAAACGCCGCGACGACGATCAGCACCAGAAACAGGCGGCCAAGGTGTTTCAGCGCCTCTTCGATGCCTTCGCGCGTCGGCGCCCAGTTAGCGTCCCAGAGCGGTTCACCCGCGACGCCCCAGGCGAAGACGAGCAACAGCGAGACGAGCAGCCAGCGCGCCCGCCAGACCAGGCGGCCACCGCGTTGCGCCACCCGCCCTTCCGACAGGAGAGACAGGAGAGCGAGCAGGCAGGTCCCCAGCAAATCGATCCCGCTCAGGCACTGCACGCCGACGAGCAGGAACAGCCAGCCCGCCAGGCGGGTCGCCGGATGAAGCTTCGTTTTTTTCACGGATACCCGATTCATGAGGCTTCAAAAGACAAGGCCGCATCCCGTTTCGGGCTGCGGCCTCGCGTTCCACTTCCCGGCCGAATTATGAATTATCCGCCGACCTTGGTCAGCATCTTCTGGGCCGCATCGCGCTGGACCGCGTTCCCCTCCTTCAGGACTTCCTGCAAAAGCTCGCGCGCGCCTTCGACATCGCCCATCTCCTCGTAGGCCTTGGCCAGATCGAGCTTGGTGGCGACTTCCTCGTTCGCGCCGATATCGAGTTCCGGCGCCAGTTCCTGGTCCGGACCGGCGGGCATGGGGCTGACCACCGTGTCCGCCTGCTGGTTGGCGGCGAAGTTGAAATTGAGCGCCGTGGTTTCCATCTGCGCGGCGGGCACTTCCGGAACCACCTGCGTCTCCATCTGCTCGGAGCCGAAACCGGAATCCAGCGTCATATCGCTGTCGCTGTCGCTTTGCGACGCGGAAAAGTCCGCCTGCGGCGTGACGACGGTTTCCATCTGCTGCGAGGCGAAAGCCGGATTGATCGCCGTGGACAACTGGGTGTCCTTGGGCGCAGGCTCCTCGACGGCCAGTTGTTGGGGCGGCGCTTTTGCCGCGCTGGCGGGAGGCGCTGGCGGTTCAAGCCCGGCGATATCCAACTCCGGCGACTGCAAGTCCAGATTGATCGACGCCATGTCGTAGGGCGGAGGTTCGGGCGGCATGCGTCCAAGGAAGGTCGATTCGGTCAGGCTGACGTCGAACTCGACGGCGTCGTCGCCCAAGGCCTGCTCGTCGCCCGCCGGCGCATCGGCCTCGGCGGCCTCGATGGCCTCGGTGTCGACGGTCCCGGCGGTCTTGTCATAGTCGTGCGGAATCAGGGTCGCGGCTCCCAGATCGAAATCCAGGTCGCCGGGACGCTGCTGCGTCCTGGGTTCCGGCGGGTCGGACGCTTCGGTCATCGGCACGATCCGGGTGCCGATGTCGAAATCGAGGTCCATCAGGTCGTCCTTGGCCGCGGGCGCTTCAGGAGCCTTCGGCTTCGGCTCTGCCGGCGGACGGCCGGCCGGCCGGGCAGCGGGCGCCGGTTTGGGAGCGTCGGCCGCCGGGGCAAGGTTCAGGTTCGGGCCGTCATTGCCACCGCGGCTCAAATTGAATGCTCCGGGCGGCGACGCCTCGGCGGCGGTAGCGGTGGTCTTGGCGACAGCCGCCACGACAGGCGCTGCCGCCCCGCCCTTCGCCGCGCCCGCCGATCCGGCGCCACGGAAAATCGGATTGTCGGGACTGAGCGAACGCCCTATCGCCGCCACCTTGTCCCAATCGGAACCGGTGCCGCCCGTCGCGCTGTGCAATTCGGCCGCCAGCGTCTCGAATTGCTTGACGTCCTTGCGGCTGGAATAAACCTCGAGCAGCTTGACGGTGATGGCCAGGCGCTTTGGATCCTTCTGGCGCGCTTCCAGCAGGATTTCCTCCGCCTGCGCGTCGCGCCCATAGGCCATGTAGACATCGGCTTCGGCAACGGGATCGACTTCATCGGTATCGATGCTGCCCGGCCCGACCTGGCTGAAATCGCTCTGCGCCGGCACCAGCGACGAGGTATCGATGCTCTGTCCGCCGGTGTTGTTGAAAGCGGAACTGTCCATCACGCCGGTCGTCTCCGGCGACAGGGTGCTGCTCATCTCCGGTTCCGCCACGGCCATGGCGCGGCGGCGGCGCCAGAAAAGGTAGCCCGCGATGAGCGCCAGGACACCGCCGCCGGCCGCCAGCAGCATCGTGTTGTCCAGCAGTCCAGCGAAGAAATCCGGTTCCTCGGGAGGAGGCGGGGGCGGCGCGGGTCTGGGCGTCGGTCTCGGCGCGGGTCTCGGCGCGGGTGCGGGTCTCGCCGCAGGTTGTTGCGCGTCTGGCGTCGGCGCGGGTTGTGCGACTGGCGTCGGCGCGGGTGGCGTCGGCGCAGGTTGTGGCGCGGGCGGCGTCGGCGCGGGTTGTGGCACGGGCGGCGGCGGCGCGGGTTGTACGACTGGCGTCGGCGCGGGTGGCGTCGGCGCGGGTTGTGTGGAGGAAGCCGACGCCGCCATGGCCTGTCTCTGCGCATCGGCCAAACTCTGATTCGTCAGTTCCAGCCGCTTTCGCAGATCCTCCGCGTCTTTATCCCTCAGTGCCAGCAGCTTTTGCATATCCTCCAAGTTTTTTTGCAGAGCCGCCACGCGCGCGTTGGCTTCCTGAAGCGCCTTTTCCTTGGCGATCAAATCCACTTCCGACCCGGCCTTGGTGGAAACCTCCACCCGATCCCTGCGGGCAGCCGGCCCCGCCGGTTCGTCCACCTTGGCGGTGATCTTTCCGCCGGAGGCCTGCGTCGCCGCGTCTCCCCCGGCCGGCGACTTGGAGGTGGAGGCCAAGCCGGCGAGCCGGCTCCGGTACGCGTTCCAGTCCGCGGACTGCGCCACGACGACTCTCCTGGCTTCTTGCGCGGACACCGCTTCGAGCGCCGTTTTTTCAGGTACCGAGAGAATGGCCCCGCTTCTCAGGCGGTTCATGTTGGCGCCGTCGAAGGCTCCCGGATTGGCGCGAAACAGGCCGACCAGCATCTGATCGAGCGAAACGCCTTCCAGCATCGTTTCCGTGGCGATGCGATGCAGCGTGTCGCCGCGCTTCACTTCGCGTCCTCCGCTCCGTCCTCCGCCCTGTCCTTCATCCACTCCGGGCGCCGTTCCGGCCGGCCCCTGCGCCGTTTGCTGCTGCACCTGCGCAATGGCCCGCGCGCGCACGTCGCCGCCGATGGCCGAGGCGCGAGGTCCGGCGACGCTGGCCGCCGGGCCGCCGGGGCTGGCGACCGCCGGGACGCTGGTTGCCGGAGTGGCGGCGCTCGCCGGCGGCGCGCCGGCGTCGGTCACGGCAGGCGGCTTGGCTGCATATTCCGGGGGATCGAGCAGGAAGGTGTATTCACGCACCAGCCGGCCCGTAGACCAGTTCAACTCCAGAAGCATGTCCAGGAAGGGGTCGTTGATCGGGCGCTCGGAAGTCAGCCTGATGACCGACTGGCCATTCGGCCGTTTATCCAGGCTGAAGCGCACGCTCATCAAGGCCGTCGCGTAATCCAGGCCGGCCCGCTCGAAGGCTTCCGGCGGAGCGATCCGCGCTTCCATGTCGACCAGTTCCTGGTTCGTCGCCGTAACCTCGATTTCCGCTCTGAGCGGCTGGCCGAGAACCGAAAACACGACGAGCCGGCCGAGGCCGGCCGCCTGCGCCACGAGTGGCGCTCCCGCCAGCAGGAGAGAGGAAGCGACCGCCAGGACGGAGGAACGCAGCCCAAAGTATTTGAGAGATTGATCTATTTTATTTGCCACGGCGCCACCTTGAGCGTCGAAATTGGAAATACTAAAATAACATCATAGAGTTAGCGATGCAAGCTCAACTTACTTATAAGATAGCGGCCAAATCGTAAAAAAACAATAGGGAAACACCCTGTTTTTTTTTTGCGCCATGCCAATTACTCGTCAAGCAACAGGCGCAGCATGCGGCGCAACGGCTCGGCCGCGCCCCACAGCAACTGGTCGCCGACGGTAAACACGCCGAGATAGTCCGCCCCCATGGCCAGCTTGCGCAAGCGTCCGACCGGCACCGCGAGCGTGCCGGTAACCGCCGCCGGCGTCAGTTCACGCTCGCTGATCTCGCGCTCGTTGGGGATGACCTTGGCCCAAGGATTACCGCCGGCGATGATCCCGGCGATCTCGTCGAGCGGAACGTCCTTGCGCAGCTTGACCGTCAGGCCCTGCGAATGGCAGCGCATGGCGCCGATGCGCACGCAGATGCCGTCGACCGGGATGCTCCCGGGCGAGCGGAAAGGAGGCCGTCCGAGGATCTTGTTGCATTCGGCCCCGCCCTTCCATTCCTCCCTGGACTGGCCGTGCTCGACCGCCACGTCGATCCAGGGAATCAGGCTGCCGGCCAGCGCGGCGTTGCGGAAATTCCTGGTCGGGAAAGCGGGGGAACGCATCGTCTCCGCCACCTTGCGGTCGATTTCGAGAATCGCCGAGGCGGGATCGGCCAGCTCGCCGCGCACCGCGTCGTGCAAGGCGCCCATCTGGCACAGCAGTTCGCGCATGTTCTGCGCGCCCGCGCCCGAGGCGGCCTGGTAGGTCATCACCGACGCCCATTCGACGAGGTCCCGCGTGAACAGTCCGCCGAGGCCCATCAGCATCAGCGCCACGGTGCAGTTGCCGCCGATCCAGTTCCTGCCGCCCCTGGCCAGCGCGTCCTTGATGACGTTCAGATTGACCGGATCGAGGACGATCACCGCGTCCGGCTCCATGCGCAAGGCCGACGCCGCGTCGATCCAGTGGCCGTTCCATCCCGCGGCGCGCAGCCTGGGGAAGACTTCCTTGGTATAGTCGCCGCCCTGGCAGGTAATGACGACGTCCATTTGCTTCAGCGCCTCGACGGACATTGCGTCCAGCAACTTGCCGCCGGCCTTGCCTCCCAGCGCCGGCGCTTCGCCGCCCGCCGCGGAGGTGGAAAAAAACACCGGCTCGATGAGCGCGAAATCGCCCTCTTCCTCCATGCGCTGCATGAGCACGGAACCCACCATGCCGCGCCAGCCTACGAGACCTACCTTGTTCATGGTCATTACCATTACCTCGAAAAAAAGAAATCCCTACGCCGCCTGGAGCGCCGCGAGAACGGCGTCTCCCATTCCCACGGTGCCGACCTGGATCGTTCCCGGCTCGTAAATGTCGCCGGTACGCAGGCCCTGCTCCAGCACGCGCTTCACCGCCTTTTCGATCCGCCGCGCCGCTTCTTCCTGGGCGAAGCTGTAGCGCAGCATCATCGCCACCGACAGGATGGCCGCCAGCGGATTGGCCAGGCCCTTGCCGGCGATATCCGGCGCCGAACCGTGGCAAGGCTCGTACAGCCCCTTGCCGGTCTCGTCGAGCGACGCCGACGGCAACATGCCGATCGACCCGGTGAGCATCGACGCCTCGTCGGACAGGATGTCGCCGAACATGTTGCCGGTGACCATCACGTCGAACTGCCTGGGCGCGCGCACGAGTTGCATGGCGGCGTTGTCGACCAGCATGTGCGTCAGCTCGACGTCGGGGTATTCCGGCGCCAGTTCGTTCATCACGTCGCGCCACAGTTGCGTCGTTTCGAGAACGTTCATCTTGTCGACCGAACAGAGCCTGCGCCTGCGTTTGCGCGCGGCGGCGAAGGCCATCTTGCCGATGCGGCGGATTTCCCGCTCGCTGTAGATCATCGTATTGACGCCGACGCGCTGTTCGACGCCGTCGAGCTCGCGCCTCTCGACGCCGCGCGGCTGGCCGAAGTAGATATCGCCCGTCAGTTCGCGCACGATCAGGATGTCGAGGCCCGACACGACTTCGGGCTTGAGCGTCGAGGCGTTCGCCAGCTCCGGGTAAAGCACGGCCGGACGCAGGTTGGCGAACAGGCCGAGCAGCTTGCGGATGCCGAGCAGCCCGCGTTCCGGGCGCAGTTCGCGGGAAAGAACATCCCACTTCGGACCGCCGACAGCGCCGAGCAGCACGGCGTCGGCCGCCAGCGCCAGCTTCCGCGTGGCCTCCGGAAAAGGATCGCCCGTCGCGTCCACGGCGCAGCCGCCGAGCAAGGCTTCTTCCGTCTCGAACTCCAGATCCAGCGCCTTCAGCACGCGAA
>JAISQQ010000462.1 GCA_031274075.1 Accumulibacter sp. | reverse complement strand
ATATCGCAAATAGTTGAAAGAAATCGTTGATAATAAATTTTTTGCTTCGCGGGCGGGGTAGTGACCCCGTCCTTGACCAAGGGGGCTACGTTCCTTCGCCCCCTTGGAACCCCCGAAATTAGCCCCCGCGCCAAGAGCGCGGGGAATAAATTTCAAGTTGTCATAACGAGTCCAGGGCGAGCGCACAGGACTTTCAGGGAGCAGGCAGGCCGAAGGGAGGCGTTCGCGATTTTGTATCGGGAAGGCCGGCTGGGTTTCCTGGGAGCGCGGGGCTTCTGCCCCGCAACGGCGGGAATGACACGATCGCCGCCGTTGCGGGGCTGGTGCCCCGCGCTCCCAGGGGTTCCTCCCAGGGGGTTCATTTCCTCACGCGCGATGAAATGCCTTTTGTCGCCACATAAAGGCTTGAATATAAAAGATTCTTGGCGACTGTTTACGACATTTGCGTAGGCGATGGCCTTGGGATACCCGCAAACGGTTTTTCAGGCTCGGCGGAAATTCACGGCATAATATCGCCGGTTTGAAAGGCGAAAGGTAGAAGGGAAGCTCGAT
This sequence comes from Accumulibacter sp., assembly GCA_031274075.1. Taxonomy (GTDB): domain Bacteria; phylum Pseudomonadota; class Gammaproteobacteria; order Burkholderiales; family Rhodocyclaceae; genus Propionivibrio. The sequence continues at coordinate 3,942 of JAISQQ010000462.1, read as the reverse complement.
GAAGGAAAGTCAGTTCGTCCAGTTGCGGCAAGGGGACTGGGAGGCGTGGGATCGCTGGTTGGGCGAGACGGGGACGCGCCGCGGGGAGAAGCGCGGCGGGGCGCAGGCGATCGCGCCGAACGAGCTGCCGGCGGCGTATCGCCGCCTCTGCCACGATCTTTCCCTGGCCCGCGACCGGCGTTATTCGAGCGTGCTCGTCGATCTCCTGCAGCAGCGCGTGCTGGCGGCGCACCAGCGGGTGTACGGCGCGCGCCGCCGGCTGCGCGGGCATTGGCTGGAATTCCTGGCCGCCGGGCTGCCGCGCCTGGTGCGCCGGGAGCGGCGCTTCGTGCTCGCTTCCGCCGCGCTGTTCTTCGTTCCCCTGTTGCTGCTGCTCGGCTTGCTGCAGCTTTATCCCGAGGGCGTCTATTACCTGCTGTCGCCGGAGCAGGTGGCGCGCTACGAATTCATGTTTTCGCCCGACGCGCAACGCCTGGGACGTCCGCCGTCGCGCGAGGCGGCGGGGCAATTGGCGATGCTGGCCTTCTACATCAGCAACAACGTGCGCATCGATTTCCAGTGTTTTGCTGGAGGCATCGCCTTCGGGCTGGGCAGCCTGTTCTTCCTGGTGTTCAACGGCCTGATCATCGGCGCGACGGCCGGACACCTCACGCAGTCGGGGCTGGTCGAAACCTTCTGGGGCTTCGTCGCCGGGCACAGCGCCCCGGAACTGATCGGCATCGTGCTCTCCGGCGCCGCCGGCCTGCGCATCGGGCACGCGCTGATCGCTCCTGGGCGATGGCGGCGCGTGGACGCGCTGAAGGCGGCCGCGCCCGACGCGGTGCGCCTGCTCTACGGCGCCGCCGCCTTGACCTTCGGCGCGGCCTTCATTGAGGCTCTGTGGTCGTCCAGCCGCGCCTTGCCGTTCAATCTCAAGATCGGCGCCGGCCTCGCCCTGTGGGGCGCTCTGCTGGTCTATTTCCTGCTGGCCGGACGGGGGACGCGTGCGGCTTGACCGCGTCGCAATCAACCTGCGGCGGCGTTCGCCCTGGGAGGCGATCGACCTCGGCCTGGTGATGCTGCGGCATTGGCGCGGGCCGGTCTATCGCGTCTGGCTGGCGCTCGTCCTGCCCGCCGCGCTGGGCATCCTGGCCGCGCTGTGGGCGTGGCCGATGGCGGGCGCGCTGACGGTGTGGTGGCTCAAGCCGGTCGCCGACCGCCTGCTGCTCAAGGTATTTTCCGAAGCGGCCTTCGGCGAGGCGCCGACGCTGCGCGAGGTCTGGCGGAGCATTCCGGGGCTGCTGCGGCACAGCGGCCTGGTCTCGCGCCTGAGCTTGCGGCGCTTTTCCCGCTACCGCTCGTTCGAGCTGCCGGTGCTGCAGCTCGAAGGACAGCGCGGCAAAGCCTTCAGGCTCCGCAAGCAGGTGCTCAGCCGCAAGGTGGCCGGCCACGCCGTCTGGCTCATCTGCGTGTGCGTCCATGTGGTCGTCATCTTCGAGATCGGACTGCTGCAGCTCGCCAGCCTGCTGGTTCCCGGCGACGCGCTGGGCGACGATGTGCTGTTCGCGCTGTTTTTCAGTGACAATCTCGTCATGGGACACGTCTTCAACGTGTTCTGGCTGGTCGCCGAATCGATCGTCGAGCCGTTCTACGTCGCCGCCGGGTTCTCGCTCTACCTCAACCGGCGCAGCGAGCTGGAAGGCTGGGACATCGAGTTGGCTTTCCGGCACATGGCCGATACCCGCGCCGGCGCGGCCCTGGCGGAGCGTCCGCCGCGCCGCCAAGGCGCGAAGCTGGCGGCGGCGGTCTTGCTGGCCGGCGCGCTGTTCGCCCTGCCGCTTCCCGATGCGGCGGCCGGGGAGGCGGTCCCAGAGGCGGAATCCGCGGCGATGGCGGAAGAAGCGGAGCGCGTGGCCCGTGAAGTGCTGGCCGATCCGGTGTTCGGCCGCGACTTCGAGGAAATGCAATGGCAGCGCCGCGTCAAGGATGACGTACAGCGGGAGCCGGACGATCCGCCCGGCTGGCTGCGGCATTTCCAGACCTTCGCCGGCTGGCTGGCGCAGGGCCTGCGCGGCGTGGTCTACCTGCTCATGGCGGCGGCGCTGGCGGTGCTGCTGGTGATCCTCTACCGCCACGCGGGGCGTTTTGCCGGGACGCCGCCAAGGCGCGCCGCGCGGGCGCCGGAAACGCTGTTCGGGCTGGATCTGCGCCCGGCGTCGCTGCCCGCCGACATCGCCGCGGCGGCGTGGGCCGAAGCCGAGGCCGGGCGCGTCGCCGCCGCCCTGTCGCTGCTCTATCGCGGCGCGCTGGTGGCGCTGATCGAAGCGCACCACGTGCCGTTCCGCGACGGCGACACCGAGAACGTCTGCCTGCGGCGCGTCTCCGGGCATGCCGGGAAGGCCGCGCTGGCCTATTTCTCGGTGCTGCTCGAAGCCTGGAAGGCGTCGGCCTACGCCGGCTCGCCGCCTCCCCCGGCGGCCCTGCGCGTGCTCTGCCAGGAGTGGCGGGAACACTTCGCTGGGCGCGGGGGCGCGCCGTGAGCCGCCGCGTGATCTGGACGGCGGTCGTCGCGGCGGCGCTGGCCACGCTGGCGGCGCTGTGGTTTTTCGGCAATTTCGAGCGCGTGCCGGTGAAAAGGCACGAGGGCATGCAGAAAGAGGCGCGGCGCAATCCCTACCTGGCGCTGGAGCGCCTGTTCTCCCGGCTGGGCCGGACGGTGACGCGCGTCGGCAATCCCGCCGCGCTCGACGCGCTGGGCGAGGACGAGGTGCTGATCCTGGCCTGGCGGCGTCAACGCCTGGTCACTCCGGAACGCGCCGGGCGGCTGCTGCGATGGGTCGAGCGCGGCGGCTACCTGATCGTCGAGGCGGAACCCCGCGGCAAGGACCCTCTGCTGGAAGCCTTCGGCGTCGTGTTCGCCAAGCCGTCGTCCGAGGAAAAAGACCCGCCGGCCAGTTACAAAAAGTGCGGCAAGCCCTACGTCGAGGTCGATCTGCCGGGCGATCCGACGCCTTACCGGCGGGCGGACTCCAGCCGCGGACTGGCCGCCGGCAAGGACAGCCCGGAATGGCGCGCGGGCGGGCAGGGCGGGGAACTGATGCTGCACTATGCGCGCGGGCGCGGGAACGTCACGGTGGTCGAGGACCTGGACTTCCTGGATAACCGGAACCTCGGCGACTTCGACCACGCCGCCCTGGGCTGGGCCTTGGCGCAGCGCTACCAGCCCGGCGGCGCAGTCCGCCTGGCCGTCCGCCTGGAACATCCGACGCTCTGGCAATGGCTGGCGGAATCCGCGTGGATGGCCCTGATCAGCGTCGCGGCGCTGGTCGCGCTGTGGCTGTGGCGGGTGGTTCCCCGCTTCGGCGGCACGCGCGCCGCGCCGGGCGCGGCGCGGCGCGATCTCACCCAGCATCTGCTGGCCATCGGCCGCAGCGTGTGGCGCGAAGGCGGGCTAGGCCACCTGCGCGAGCTGGCGCGCCGCGAAATCGCGCAGCGCCTGGCGCAGCGCCATCCCAGCCTGGCCCGCGGCCTGTCGGGCGAGCGCCACGCCGCGCTGGCCCGGATGAGCGGCCTCGACAGCCGGAGAATCGGAGAAGCGCTCGCCGACGAGCGTCCGCCGTCGCCGGAAACCTTCACGCAGGCGATGCAGACCCTGCAACGCCTGGAACACAAGCTATGAATCAGAGGACGGATCAGAGGACAGAAGACAGAAGACAGTAATGTTTGCGGGCGCGAAGCGCCCGGTAGCTGGATTGTCCTTCGTCATCTGATTTTTATTTGAGTATTGACACATTTCACCACATGAACATTGGGATAAGCACCGGCGCGTCGTCCCTGCGGAAGCCGGGACCCAGTGCGTTCGTCAAATTTTTGCGCCGGAAGACTGGCTGGGTTTCCTGGGAGCGCGGGGCTTCCGCCCCGCAACAGCGGGAATGACACGACCATCGCTGTTGCGGGGCTGGT
>JAISQQ010000440.1 GCA_031274075.1 Accumulibacter sp. | reverse complement strand
GTGCCGGGCGCACAGGAGGTCCAGGCGTTGCCACAGGTCGGCGTTCTTGACCGCTTTTTTGTCCGCGGTTCGCCAGCCGTTTTTCTTCCAGTTATGGATCCATTGGCTGATCCCTTTCTGCACGTATTGCGAGTCGGTATGGACGCGCACGGCGGCGGGACGCTTTAGCGCTTCCAGCGCGCGGATGACGGCGGTGAGTTCCATGCGGTTGTTGGTGGTGTCCGCTTCGCCTCCCCAGAGTTCCTTTTCCGCCCCTCCCGCCTGGAGCAGTGCGCCCCAGCCGCCCGCTCCCGGGTTTCCCCGGCAGGCGCCGTCGGTGTAGATAGTGACCGCCGCTTCAGCCGCCATGTCTTTCGCTTCCTTTGTGGATCAGGGGCTGGAGCGCCTTTGCCCCGGATTTGGCCGTATTCCGGGCGGGCAGGATCAAGCGCATTCCGCGCACGCGCTTGATGGCGCGCAGCAGGTAGACGCCGCCGGCGAAACTCCACCAGCGGTCTCCCGCTTTTTCCATGAAGCGCCATCGCCCGAGCCACCGCGCCTGCTGGCAGGGCGGCGCGTAACAGCCGAAATTGCCGCGGTCGACCTCGAAGCTCAGGAGCTGCAGCCAGTCCTTGAGACGCGGGACGGACAGGTAGCTGCCGTCGAAGGGAAACGCGCGCGGACGATTGGGCAGTTTCCTGCGCAGTCCCCACAGCGAGATCGGGTTGAATCCGGTGATCACCAGTTGCCCGTCGGGGATGAGGATGCGTTCGACTTCCCGAAGTATCTGGTGCGGGTCGTCGTGGAACTCCAGCGCGTGGGGCATGACCACCAGATCGATGCTGTTGGCGGCGAACGGCAGCTCCCGGAAGTCGCACTGCACGTCGACGGCGCCCGATTCTCCGGCGATCTGGCGCAGGGGTATGCGGTTGCGGGCGAGCAGTTGCAACTGGGGCAGGCCGAGCTGCAGCGCGTGATAGCCGAACAGGTCGTCGACCACGGCATCGATTTTCCCCTGTTCCCAGGCCATGACGTAACAGCCTTGCGGCGTGCCAAGCCAGTCCTCGATCCCGCGTATTGACATTTCTCGCTATTCTTTCAAAATCGCCCAATGTTCGACGTGACCCCAATCCCAGCGCTCAAGGATAACTATATCTGGCTGTTGCGCAAAGACGCCTCGGCCGCCGTGGTCGATCCCGGAGACGCGGCGCCGGTCATCGACGTCCTGCAAGGCGAGGGGCTTTCGCTGGCCGCGATCCTGGTCACCCATCACCACCAGGACCACCAGGGCGGTATCGACGGACTGCTGGCGCACGCGCCGTCCGCGACGGTCTTCGGCCCGGCGCAGGAGTTTATCACAGGCCGGACCCATCCCCTGCGCGGCGGGGAACGCGTCCGTCTCGCGGCGCCCGGCCTCGACTTGCTCGACTTGCAGGTCATCGCCGTTCCCGGCCATACCCTGGGGCATCTGGCGTACTACGGCGAAGGCGGCCTGTTTTGCGGGGATACGCTGTTCGCGGGCGGTTGCGGGCGTCTCTTCGAGGGGACGCCGCGCGCGATGTTCGCCTCCCTGGAGCGGCTGGCCGCGCTCCCCGGCGATACGCGGGTCTATTGCGCGCATGAATATACCGAGGCCAACCTGCGTTTCGCGCTGGCCGTCGAACCGGGGAACCGCGCCTTGCGCCGCCGGGCCGACGAGGTGGCGGCGATGCGCGCCAAGGGCCTGCCGACGCTGCCGTCCACGCTCGCCGTCGAAAAGGCCAGCAATCCGTTCCTGCGCTGCCGGGAGCCGGACGTCGTCGCCGCCGCGCGTGCGCGCGGGACGGAAAACGACCCGGTGGCGGTGTTCGCCGCCCTCAGGGAGTGGAAGAATTCGTTTTGACCGGGAGCCGAACCTTGCCGGGGAGACCCGCCAAGGCCGGCTTTGATCAGCGCGCGGGTTGCAAGGTCGGCGAGATGAGCGTTCCCGCAACCAGGATCGGTACGCGGGTATAGTTCACGCTGCCTTTCATCAGCAGTTCCAGCCTGCCGGCCAGCCGCCCGTTCGCGGCGACATCGACGAGACCCGTCGACTGCATCAATCCCGACGCCATGTTCAGGTTGTAGAACTGATTCTTTTCCGGCCCCAGCCGCATCTGGCCGGACATCTGCTCGAACGAGGTTATTCCGCCATGCACCGGTATTTCGGAGCCACGGCGCACCACTTCGACCAGATCGATGCCATAGATGCTGCCCCGCTGGATGTTGAATTCACCCTCTCCGGCGATCGCCGAGAAGATATTCATCCATGTTTCGGAATTCGCCGAAAAGCGCATGTTTCCCGCCAGGCTGCCGCTCAGTCTCCTGCCGATCCCCAAGGCGTCCCCCAGGCGGTAGGCATCCACCCGTTCGAAAATGATGGTCCCGGTCAGATTCGGCTTGGCGCCCGCGTGAACGATGGCGTCTCCCTGGATGTAGCCACCGAAAATGCGAATGTCCAGGCCGGAAATCATCAGCGTGTCGTTTTCCAGCAAGCCTTTGAAACCCAGCGAGTCGGAAACGAACTTCGATCCCTCGCCAGGCTCCCAGGCAAAGGCTTCCACCGTCAGCTCGACCCCCGCGGCGACCGGCTTTGCCACCAGCGTCAGGTTTCTGTCCGCCGACCGCGCCGCCAGGGCTTGCATCATGCCTGTGGAGTCCCGTTGGATTTCGGCTTCCGCGTCCCTCAACACGATCCCGCTGAACGAGATATCCGTATTCCTGAGCAGGATGGAACCGATGCTCGGGGATTTGGCCGGGTCGGCAAGCGCGGCGAAAATGGCCGGTATCCTGGTGAAGCGTTCGAGCGGCAGCGCCGTGCCGCTGACCACGACCCGGCGGAATCCCCTGCGCTCGGAAAACAGGGTTCCCAGGTCGGGCAGCAGGCTGATCTGACTGATCCGGATCGCCTCGTTGCCTTGCCCCAACTGGACGTCGCTCAGGACCAGGCCCGGCTCCGGATAGATATCGACCCGCATTTCCCGGATGCCGACCGGCCGGCCGACGGCGGTGGAGAATACCCTGGCCAGGTCTGGCACGAAGCTGTTGAAAGGAAACAGCAAGAGCACCACGCCAGCCAGGACGAACAATCCCACCAGGGCGAAAAAGAAGCGGGCCACCCAGCTCTTGCCCTCGCTTGCCCGGTGCCGGACGGGTTTCAGCTTGATCGGTTCGTCGTCGAGCGCGCGATCCTTGCTGACGCGCGCGGACTTCAGGCGCGCCAGCAAGGATGGCCGGGAAGGCCTGGCATCGCTTTCCGGTTCCGGGTGCCTGTTGTCGGCGAAGATGGGTTTCTCGAGCCTCTCCAGTTCGGGCGGAAGCATGGAAAAACGGGACGCCAGGTTCTCCAGTTCATCGTTGGCGTCGAATGCCGAGGGCAAGGAGGAAGCAGGCATCTCCGAAGCCTTGTCTCTCGACTCGTCGAGCGCGCGCTTCTTGCGATTTTCCGCCTTCGAAGAATAGATCGCGTTTTCTATCGCGGAATTCCGGATTTCCAGGGCCACCTGCTGGCTTTCCGCCAACAGCGAGTCCTCCGAATCTTCCTCCTTCAGCTCGATGAATCCGGCTTTTTCCAACTCGGCCAGGGCGTTCTCCGTCATTTGGAGATTTCCTATCTTGCGGGTCAGATCGGCGACCGACGAGTGACCATCGACAAGAATGAGAACCATCCGGACGCTGCGCTGGATGACGCGGTCTCGCTGTTGAATCGCGTTTTCACCGGACTCGGTTTTTACGTAGATAAGGTTTTGGTCCATTTCATTGGCAAAAGCGTTGACGGAGTGTTGACGGAGTAGGCATCTGTGTTTAGAATCCGCGTTTCGCTGTTCCCCGATAGCTCAGTCGGTAGAGCGCCGGACTGTTAATCCGTAGGTCCCTGGTTCGAGCCCAGGTCGGGGAGCCAAATACACGATACGCGGGGGTTGCAGTCATTGCGGCCCCTTTTTCTTTTCTTCCGCTGGTTTCAGTCAAAAATGCCTCCGCTGCGTTGATCTTCCGGATCCTGTCCGATGACACGGCAACCGCGATTGTTCTGTAATATCGCCTGTTCCCGAGGATAGGGCCATGATGCCATGTTTCAATCCACGTCCGGCGGGCCGGACTAAAACACGGAAGGGCTTACGCCCCTCCTGTGCGGGAGTGGGGGATTATCCCCCTAAAGGGAGATGTTTCCAAGCTCCCAACCGGAGTCGGTTTTTGATGAAAACGCGCGAAACCAAGCCTGCGACTCAATTGCGCCGCGAGCCGTCTGTTTTTTGCCGGGAAATCGCGCGGCGGGGCGTGCGGCGG
>JAISQQ010000385.1 GCA_031274075.1 Accumulibacter sp. | reverse complement strand
CTGGCCGGACAGATCGCCCATTTCGCCGCCGTCATCCGCGGCGAAGCCGAACCGCTGGTCTCGGCGCGCGACGGCTTGCAGAACCTGCGCGTGACCGAAGCGGTCGTCGAGGCCGCCCGTACCGGTTCGGTCATCGCTACCCGGCTGGAGTAGTATATTGGGCAACGATCCTCCGGCAGCGGGGCCTTCACTGGCGGGCCGCCCCAAGCGGTTTGCCGGGGACGCTGGCGCGGCCCCGAGATCAGGAGCCGCCTTCGGGTGGCCCTTCCTTTGACCATCCAAAAAACCTGAATGAAGGAGCCGTATATGAAACCGGTCATTTTCGGAGTTCTTTCCGTATCGAAGCATTTTTCCCTGCGGGTTTTTCCCGTCATCAAGGATTCGCCGGCCCTGTCGGTCAAGGCCATCGCGTCCCGTTCCCTGCAAAAGGCCCAAGGCGAGGCCGCGAGGCTCGGTATAGAAAAAGCCTGCGGGAGATATGAGGATATCCTTGCGGACAAGGATATCGAGGTGGTGTACATCCCCCTGCCCAACAATCTTCACGCGCAGTGGATCAAGGCCGCCGCCGACGCGGGCAAGCACATCCTGTGTGAAAAGCCTTTGGCGATGAACGCCGCGCAGGCCGAGGAGGCCGTGAAATACGCCGAGGGCAAGGGTGTGAAAGTCATGGAAGCCTTCATGTACCGCTTCCATCCGCAATGGCAAAAGGCGCGGGACATCATCGCCACGGGGGAAATCGGCGAAGTGCATTCCATCCATATCCAGTACGCGTACACGAACCGCGATCCGAAAAACATCCGCAACATTCCCGAAGCGGGGGGCGGCGCCATCATGGACATAGGCTGCTACGCCGTTTCGGCCATACGCTTTCTCATGGACGCCGAGCCGGCCAGGGTCATTTCCCTGGTAGCGCGGGACCCTGATTTCAAAACCGATGTCATCACTTCCGCAATCCTCGACTACGGCAAGGCGCGGGCCCTTTTCACGGTGAGCACGACAAGCTGGCCGGGCCAGAAGGTCGAAATTCGCGGCAGCGAGGGGGAAATCTCCTTCCGCCTGCCTTACAACATGTTCGCCGATGTTCCCGCAGAGCTGGACGTAAACACGCGCATCGCGCCCAGGACGCTCCACATCGGCCCGGCAAGCCAATATACCCTTATGTTCGAGGCATTTTGCGAGGCCATCAGAGGAGACGGTAAACCGCTGCCCACGCCACCCCAGGACAGCATTGGCAATATGAGAGTGCTGGACGCCCTGGTGCGTTCGGAAAAATCGGAAGGATGGGAAAGACTGTAGCCCGGACGAACTCGCCGGGAGTCGCGTCAAGCGAACATTTCTGCCTGGGACCAACAGCGATTCAGGGATCGGACGCCAGGGACCGGCATTGGCGGAATGTGCGCAATGTATGGCAAAATGCTCCGGCAGCAAGCAATCGGCGACAGACATTCGCGCCTGTCGCTCAAAACGAAGCTGGAAGGGTTGGAAGGGGTTTGTATCCCCTCCCAATTTGCCAGGATCGAAACCCGGCCGTACATCAGAAGACAGAGGACTGAAGACAGCAATTCCTGCGGGCGCGAAGCGCCCGGCAACTGGATTGTCCCCGGTCTCCTGAAATCCGGAACGGGTTGAAACCGGAGCGGGTTTTACGATGATGCACGACAACGATCTTGCCGAAGACGAAATCGCCATCAGCTATGCGTCGGCATGTTGTTCGCGTCGCGACCTCGTATTGTTGAAGTCCGTCCTTTCCCTGTATGGCGCGCAAGGCCATGCCGTATGGCATTACCACCGATCGCGCGAAGTCGATGTGCTGGTCATTGGCCCGGAAATCGCCTCCGCCGAAGCCGCCGCGGTATTGCACTCCGATGCCCGGAACGGCGGCCAGGCCATGCTGTGGATAAACGATTTGCCGGTTTCACCCGACAATCCCCGCGTTTTCCAGTGCAAACCGCCGCTGCGCGCGCTCCAGCTGGTGGCGAAACTGAAGCAGATCGAACTGTACATACGGCAGCAGCGGGCGCGGCAGGCCGCGTCGCCGCGTTTCGAGGGGCGCGAACAACTGGAAACCGCGCGCTTCGCGCTGATACAATGGCCGCCTCTCGATTTTTTTTCTGGAGACAAAGACTTCTTGCGGATGTCCTCGATGCTGAGTGTCCGCCGCATGACGCTCGACGAGTTGACCCTGCAGTCCACGCGTCCGCGGGAAAAATGCCGGAAATTTCTCTACGAGATGCACCGCGCGGGCTATGCCAGACTGATCGGGCCGGAAGAAGAAAATCCGCTTCCGCCGGCCTCCGCACAGTCAAATGCCCCGAAAAGGAGCGGACTGAATGGCCTGTTCAGCAGAATCCGCGCCAGCCTGGGGCTTTCTTCGGCCTGATGATGGATCATGATCGAACATAAAATACTTTTTACCGGCACGGTCGGCGCGGGAAAAACGACGGCGATCCAGGCCATCAGCGAAATCCCTCCCGTGTGCACCGACGTGTTGAGCAGCGATCCGACGATCGGCAAGGAAAAGACGACGGTCGCGCTGGACTACGGCGAGATTTCCCTCGGCAAGACGGAACGGCTCCGGCTTTACGGCACGCCGGGGCAGCAGCGTTTCGCGTTCATGTGGAAAATCCTCGCGCAAGGCGCCCTGGGACTCGTCATCCTGGTCGACCACAGCCGCCCCGATCCGCTGCGGGACTTGATGATCTATCTGGATAATTTCAAGACCCTGATCCAGGAAAGCGCCTGTGTGGTGGTCATCTGCAAGATGGACGAATCGCATCCCCCTCTCCTGGAAGATTTCACCCAGGCCATGAAGCAAAAGCAGATGGTGTACCCCGTGATCCCGGCGGACGTCCGCGACAAGGAGCAGGTCTTGTGGATACTGGAACTGCTGTTGGTACAAATGGAGACTCGACAATGAATACCGTTGTGCTTTCCGACCCTTCCCCCGAGCCTTCCCCGCAACTGATCGGCGACGATCTGCGCGCCAAGGCGGCATCGGTGCTCGAGCGATTCGTCGACCAGTTCGGCGGCGTCGGCGTCAGGGGCGCCGTCATTTCCACGGCGGATGGTTTCGATATCGCGATGACCGCCATGCCCGAAGCGGAAGGAACCAAGCTCTCCGCCCTGTCGAGCTCCATTTCCGCCATCGGAGACATGGCCACCCTGGAGGTGGGTATCGGCAATAATCACCAGAGCATAACCATCGAAGGCGGCGACGGCTATATCTTCATCCTGAACATCCCCTCCGCCGCCTGCCCCATGATCCTGAGCGTTGCCGCGTCCAAGGAGATCATGCTGGGCAAATTGATGTATTATGCAAGGCTTGTGGTCGAAGGAATGGCGGAAGCCTAGGAGGCCATCCCGACTCCGCAAGTCAGAAATTCATCCCAGGTTCGCTTTCGTTTCCGCCGCTTTTGCCAGGCAGCCGCATGATCGGCGGGAGTTTCTTGATCTTTAAAGGAGAAAGTACCATGAGCAATATCCAGCCATCGCTGAAAGATGCATTGACGGTCAACGGTTCCCTGGTCGCCGCGGTCGTAGACGCCACCAGCGGGCTTCTGCTGGGTTCGGAAGGTTCAGGCGTGGATATCGAGCTGGCCGCGGCGGGAAACACCGAGGTGGTTCGCGCCAAACTCGCCACCATGAAGTCCCTGAAACTCAACGACGTCATCGAAGACATCCTGATTACCCTGGGCAGGCAATATCACATCATTCGCCCCCTCGCGAAGTCGAAAGGGGCGATCTTCCTGTATCTCGTGCTGGACAAGAGCAAGGCCAATCTCGCGCTGGCCCGGCGCAAGCTGCAGGAAATCGAAGAAACCATCGAGCTTTGAATTGAACGCCCGGAGGGGTAATAAGAACCTGTTCACGATCTTCTCCGGGAGCGCGGCAGGGCTATTGCACTCTGTGGCGTCGTAGGCATCGTGGTGATTTTCCTGCGGCGCGGGTCTCCGACCAACTTGGGCGTTGGCGCAAAACCGTTGGTATACACCGTAGGGCGGGAAAGCGCAGCGCCTCCCGCCGGTTGTTCTCTCCGGCGGCGTAGCCGCCGCTTATCGTATTCAGCGGCCTTTGAATAGTGCGGCGCGTTGCGTCGTAAAAAAGGCCCGGCGGGAGGCGCTGCGCTTTCCCGCCCTACAAAACCGTCGCTGTTTTCATGCCCACAGGTCGACTTTACGTTTATGGAGATCGTGCGATGGCTCTGGGAAGCGCGGGGCACCCACCCCGCAACAGCGGTGGCCGTGTCATGGCGCGGGTCAAAAGCGGAGCGGGTGCCCCACGCTCCCAGGAATCCCAAACCCAGCAAACCCAGTCCCCTTCACGGCGCAACGCGCCGCACGATTCAAAAGCCGCCGAATGATAGAGATGGCGCCCGCGCCGCCAGAGAGAACGACTACTCCATCCGGGTAGCGATGACCGAGCCGGTGCGGGCGGCCTCGACGACCGCTTCGGTCACGCGCAGGTTCTGCAAGCCGTCGCGCGCCGAGACCAGCGGTTCGGCTTCGCCGCGGATGACGGCGGCGAAATGGGCGATCTGTCCGGCCAG
>JAISQQ010000338.1 GCA_031274075.1 Accumulibacter sp. | reverse complement strand
CAGGCAAGCCGGAGACCCGCGCCGCAGGAAAATCACCACGATGCCAACGACGCCACAGAGTGCGATGGCCCTGCCGTGCTCCCAGAAGAAAGATCGTGAACAGGTTCTAAGCACAGAGGTGTCGTCCCGGCGCAAGCCGGGACCCGGTTCGTTGGTCAAACTTCCTGGATTCCGGCTTGCGCCGCAAACTCCTGGATTCCGGCTTGCGCCGGAATGACGGGGTAGAAATAGCCGCTGGCGGTACTGAAACGCACTGAAACGCTCTGAATCACTTCTCGACTCCGCTGCCGCTGACTCATACTCTGTTGCAAACAACTTTTGACGGCCGCAAAGGTCAAACCTTGGGAGTTCCCCGGCATAGCCGGGGGTTTAGCTTTGTTAGTTACCGGGCGCTTCGCGCCCGCAAATATTACTGTCCTCTGTCTTCTGTCCTCTGTCCTCTGGAATGCCATTCGGTAGTAAACTCCCTCCCCTCCCCGGCCAGCCGTATCTGGCCCTTGTCGTTTCCGGATGAACTGCCATGCCCGACACCCCCGATCTCTTCGACGAGCCGCTGCCCGCGGGCGGGCCGCCTTTGCCGCCGCTCGCCGTCGCCGCCGAGGATGACGGCGACAGCATCCTGCTGCACGAAACCGCCGCGCGCGATTACCTGGAGTACGCCGTCGCCGTGGTCAAGGGTCGCGCCCTGCCTGACGTGAAGGACGGGCAGAAGCCGGTGCAGCGGCGCGTGCTCTACGCCATGCGCGAGCTGGGCCTCTCCGCCGGCGCCAAGCCGGTGAAATCGGCGCGCGTGGTCGGCGACGTGATCGGCAAGTATCATCCGCACGGCGATTCCTCGGTCTACGAGGCGATGGTGCGCGTCGCGCAGCCGTTCTCGCTGCGTTATCCGCTGGTCGACGGCCAGGGCAATTTCGGTTCGCGCGACGGCGACAACGCGGCGGCGATGCGCTACACCGAGGCGCGCCTGACGCCGATCGCCGAACTCTTGCTCGGCGAACTCGACCAGGGGACCGTCGATTTCCAGCCGAACTATGACGGCGCTTTCGATGAACCGGCCTTCCTGCCCGCCCGGCTGCCGTTCCTGCTGCTGAACGGCGCTTCCGGCATCGCCGTCGGCATGGCCACCGAGATTCCGTCGCACAATCTGTCCGAGATCGCCGAGGCGGCGATCTGCCTGATCCAGAATCCGCGGGCCGGGCTGGCGGAACTGATGCGCTTCATCCCCGGTCCGGACTACCCCGGCGGCGGGCAGATCATTTCCCCGGCATCCGAGATCGCCGCGGCCTACGCCAGCGGCCGGGGCAGCCTGCGCGTGCGCGCGCGCTACGAATTCGAGGAGCTGGCGCGCGGCGCCTGGCAACTGGTGATCCGGGAACTGCCGCCCGGCGTTTCCTCGGCGCGCGTGCTTTCCGAAATCGGCGCGCTGATGAACCCGCAGCCCAAGCCCGGCAAGAAGGCCGTCGAGCAGTCGGTGGCGCAGTTGAAGGCGCTGTTCGCCTCGCAACTCGAACGCGAGCGCGACGAGGCGGGCAAGGACGCCGCCGTGCGCCTGGTTTTCGAGCCGCTCAGCTCGCGCCAGAACAGGGAGGAATTCGTCGCCCTGCTGCTGGCGCACACCAGCCTGGAAACGACGGCGCCGGTCAACCTCGTCGCCGTCGGCTTCGACGGCCGGCCGCGCCAGAAGACGCTCGTCGAACTGATCGGCGAATGGTGCCGCTTCCGGCTCGATACCGTGCGCCGGCGCAGCGAATTTTGCCTCGCCCGGGCCAAGGATCGCATCCACGTCTTGGAAGGCCGGCACATCGTCTTCCTCAACATCGACGAGGTGATCCGCATCATCCGCGCCGCCGACGAGCCGAAGCCGGCGCTGATCGCGCGCTTCAAGCTTTCCGAGCGGCAGGCCGACGACATCCTCGAAATCCGCTTGCGCCAGTTGGCGAGGCTCGAAGGCATTCGCATCGAGCAGGAACTCGAAAAGCTGCGCCAGGAAAAGGACGAGCTGGAAAAGCTGCTGGCCAGCGACACGCTGCTGCGCCGGCTGGTGATCAAGGAGATCAAGGCCGACGCGGCCCGGCACGGCGACGCGCGGCGCACGCTGGTCGAAGCGTCGGCGGTGGCCTCGCGCGCGGAAGCCGCCGCCGTCGCCGACGAGGCGGTGACGCTGATCGTTTCCGAAAAGGGCTGGGCGCGCGCGCGCCAGGGGCACAAGCTGGATCTTTCCGGCGTCGCCTACAAAGACGGCGACGGCCCGGGCGCCGCCTACGAGTGCCGCTCGATCGATTCGCTGGTCATCCTTTCCAGCGAGGGCCGGGCCTTCACCGTGCCGGTCGCCGCCCTGCCCGACGGGCGCGGCATGGGTGCGCCGCTGTCTTCGTTCGTGGACCTGGGCGGCGGGCGCATCGCGCAGGTGCTGACCGGCAAGATGGAGGACGAGTTCCTCGTCGCCAAGACCTCCGGCTATGGCTTCATCTGTGCCTTCGGCGACCTCGTTTCGCGCCAGAAGGCCGGGAAGGCGTTCCTGAGCATGGAAGACGGCGCCGCCATCCTGCCGCCGTCGCGCGTCGCCGGCATGGACCACGTCGCGGCGCTCGCCAGCGACGGCCGCCTGCTGGTCTTCCCGCTCGCACAGATGAAACGGCTCTCCGGCGGCAAGGGCGTGCAGATCATCGGGCTCCGGGGCAAGGAAACGCTGAAGTCGGCGATCGCCATCAAAGGCCCCGTCGCACGCATCGCGGGCAGCTTCCGCAACCGGCCGAAGGAGATCTTCTCGGAGGAAAAACACTTCGGCCTGCGCGCCCGGCGCGGCGCGGCGGCCGGGCCGATCAACAACCCGGCGATCGTTCCCGCGCGGACGGAAACGCCGGCGCCGGAATAGGATTCGGAGCATGGCGCGGCGCAAGGCGCGGACTATGACACTGTGCGACGCGCGCCACGGAACTCCCCTGTTTTTGCGCGCAATTTTCTGCTAGTCTTCGGACATTGTTCCGTATCCATGCGATGGAGTGATTTTTGGAAGATCAATGGGCGCTTGAATCTGCCGGTTCCGACAGCAAACGAACGCAATTCCTGATTACTCAGCTTCCCTGCCAGATTGGACGCGCCAAAAGCAATGACCTGGTGCTCGCCGATCTCGGGTTGAGCCGTTTACACGCTACCCTGGCCGCCGACATCACCGGCCAGTTGCGGCTCATCGACGAGAACAGCACCAACGGTACCTTCGTCAACCGGCGCCGTATCGAAGGCTACTGCCTGCTCAAGAAAAACGACATCATCCATTTCGCCAGCGCCGAATTCAAACTGCGCCTGATCCAGGTGGATCACCACAGCGTGCTGCCGTTCGACCAGATGAACACGATGCTCATCGCGGGAACGAAAAACCTCTCGGAATATTTCGTGCCGAACGAGGCCGAGTTCGACGAAATGATCATGGGCGACGGATTGTCGGGCGCGATCCAGCCGATCGTCGACGCCAAGACGCGCGATATCGTCGCCTACGAGCTGCTGGGGCGCGCCAATCACCCGCGCCTGCCGCAAACGCCGATCGAACTGTTCCGCCTGGCGAGGGCCATGGACCGCGAGGCGGAACTCAGCCTTGCGTTCCGCGAATTCGGCATCCGGAAATTCGCCTCGTACCTGCGGGGAAACAAGCTGTTCGTCAACGCGCATCCGAAGGAAATGTTCAGCGAGGTGTTCATCGCCTCGCTCAAGCACCTGCGCCAGGAGGCGCCCGACGTGCAGATCGTCGTGGAAATCCACGAATCGGCGATCACCAACATCCGGCAGTTACGCAGATTCGTCAAGCAGTTGGACGATTTGGGCATTTTTTTCGCCTACGACGATTTCGGGGCCGGGCAGGCGCGCCTGCTCGAACTCGCCGACGTGCCCGCGCATTTCGTGAAATTCGACATCTCGCTGATCCGTTTCCTGGACCGGGCCAGCCCGCGCAAGCAGCAAGTGGTCAGGGACCTGGTGCAGATGGTGCTCGCCGCCGGCTCGGTGCCGCTCGCCGAGGGCGTCGAGAGCAAGGAAGAAGCCAACGCCTGCGTCGCCATGGGCATGCAGTTGATCCAGGGCTTCTTCACCGGCCGTCCGATCTTGGCCGAGGATCTGGAGTCAGAGGACAGAGGACAGATTCCAGAGGACAGAGGACAGAAGACAGAGGACAGTTGATTTACCGGGCGCGAAGCGCCCGCAAATATTACTGTCTTCCGTCCTCTGTCCTCTGTCTTCTGTCTTCTGTCCTCTGGAATCTGGAATCTGGAATCTGGAACGATTACATTTCACGCCTCCTTGGTTTATCCTTCCCGGTGTGAAAATACCGGACTCGCCCAGCCATGCCTACCAAAGATAAACCCGAGAAGACAAGAAGCCGGGTCATCGCCGGCCCGATCCTGGTCATCCTGGTCATCCTGCTCGCTGCCATTGGCGGATATTTCCTTTTCGCCGGCGACGGAAAGTCCGTTCCGGAGATCATCGCGCGCATCGTCCCCACGTTTTCGCCTTCGCCCACGCCTTCGCCTGAACCGCCGGCGACCGAACCGCCGGCGCCCGGATCGCCCGCGCCTGGACCGTCAGTGCCCGGATCACCGGCGTCCGGACCGTTGGTGCCCGAAACGCCGGTGACCGGACCGCCAACGCCCGAAACGCTGACGCCTCTTCCTCTTCCGCCGCCGCTTCCCGCCGAACCCCCGCCGCCCCCGGCGCGGTATCCCATCGAGCCGGAACCCCTGGACGAGCCGCTTCCCAAACTGGTCGACAGCGACACGCCTTTCAGCAACGCCCTGGGCGAAGCCGTGGGGAAGAAAAGACTGCCGCCGATGTTGTCCGAGGACCTGATCTACCACCTCGTGGCGACCATCGACAACCTGCCCCGCAAGCATCTGCCGGCCAGCATCGTGCCGCTGAAGCGGGCGGAAAACGTCTTCGTGGTCGAGGGAAAGGACGATACCCTGGCGATCGGCGCGCGCAACGCCCGGCGCTACGCCGTCTACGCGGCCACCGCCAAGGCAATCGACAGCGCCCGGCTGGTGGAGATCTACCGCCATTTCTATCCGCTGTTCCAGCACGCCTACCAGGAGATCGGCTACCCCAATGCCCATTTCAACGACCGTCTGGTGGTGGCCATCGACGACCTCCTCGCCGCCCCCGAACCCAAGCCGCCGGTGCGGCTGAGGCAGCCCAGGGTTCTTTTCGAGTACGCCGATCCGGACCTCGAACGCCGTTCGGCAGGCCAGAAGATCATGATGCGCGTCGGCCCGGAGCACGCCGCCGTCCTCAAGGCCAAGCTGGCCGAAATCCGCGGGCTGGTTACAAGTCAGGTGACAGGTAGCAGGTGACAGGTGTCAGATGTCAGGGATCAGGGATCAGGAATCAGGGATCAGAAAAGTTACCGGCGCTTCGCGCCGGGGGTTTACGACCGGCGGATTGGCATCCGCCCTACGTGTGAGGGATCAGTAATTCTTGCGGGCGCGAAGCGCCCGGTAACTGATCTGATCCCTGATCCCTGATCCCTGATTCCTGTCACCTGATCTCGATCCTCACCAGCAGCCCCTGTCCTTGCGAATCGGCGAGTTGCGCGAGTTCGGCGAGCGCGGTCAGGAAGTACAGAAGCTCGTCGGGATCGGCGTCCTCTTCCTCGTAGACTCCGGTCGCGGCCAGTTCGCCGGCCACGGTCTCCATGGTCTCCTCGTCGAGCAGCGCCAGTTGCTCCAGCATCTCGTCGGCGACGCGCAGCACGAGGATTTCCTCATTGGCGCTGGAAACCAGCGCCGGCTCGTAGCGATCGAGCGCCGCCTGCAAGGAATCGCCGGTCAGCAGCGCGTGCAGCGTGGCCAGCTTGACGGTGTCCAGGCCGGGAGACTCGACGCCGCTCCAGAGGTCCAGCGGCGCGGC
>JAISQQ010000322.1 GCA_031274075.1 Accumulibacter sp. | reverse complement strand
GAGAGAAAGACCGCAAACCGCTTCTTGCGGTTTTTCTATTCCTTCAGGAAAAACTCCATCTTGATGCCGGCGATCTCGATCACGTCGTGATTGTTGAGCGGGTGCGCCTGGACGTCGATCATCTGGCCATTGACCGTCGGGAAGCTTTGCCCCTCGACGTGCGTGATGAAATACCCTTGCGCGCGCTTGGCGATCACGGCGACTTGCCGCCCCGGCTTGCCCAGGGTGGTGAGTTCCTTGCTCAGCTTGAGTTCCCGTCCGGCCCGGGCGCCGTTCAACACCTGGACGTAGCCGACCGCCATCGGCTCCGCGACGGGCGCGGGCGACAGGATGGCCTGCGGCGCGGACGCCTCCGGCGCGGGCGCGGGCGCGGGCTTCGGCGCGTCCGCGGGCCGCTCCGGGCTTCTCTCGTAGTTTGGGCCGCCCGGCGAGGACGCATCGACGATGTACTTGAGCTTGTACTTGCCCAGCTCGACGACGTCGCCGTTCTTGAGAAAATGCTTGTTGATCGGCTGGCTGTTGACCAGGGTGCCGTTGGTGCTGTTCAGGTCTTCGAGAAACGAATCATTGAGAATCGTCACCACCACGGCGTGTTCGCCGCTGATCGCCAGATTGTCGATCTGGATATCGTTGGTCGGACGCCGGCCGATCGTCATGCGCTCCTTGTTCAGTGCGATTTCCTTGAGAACCAGTCCATCCATGCTCAGTACCAGCTTTGCCACTGTCCATCCCCCTAAATTTCCTTATTTGCTCTTGTCCGGGCTTTCCGGGAAGGCTTGAAGCACTTTCACCAGGATGACCGAGACGTTGTCGCGCCCGCCATTGTCGTTGGCCATCTGGATGAGCTGGTCGGCGGTCTGTTCCATGTTGGCCGACAGCGTCTGCAAGACCAGCAGGATTTCCTCGTCGGACACCATGTCGTTCAGCCCGTCCGAACAGAGCAGGTAAATGTCGCCCGGCTGGACGTCGTAGGCGTGAATCTCCGCTTCCACGGTGGGTTCCACGCCCAGCGCCCGCGTCACCAGGTTCTTGTTCAGCGCGAACCGCGCCTCCTCGGCGGTGATCATGCCGTGATCCACCTGCTCCTGCAGCAGCGAATGGTCGCGCGTCATCACCGCGATCTGTTCGTCGCGCAAGCGGTAGAGGCGGGAGTCTCCGATATGCGCCACGGTGATCCGGTTGTCGAAGAACAGCACCATCACCAGCGTCGTGCCCATGCCGGCATAGATCGGTTCGCTGCGCCCGGCGTTATAGATCGCCAGGTTGGCCTGGCCGATGCTTTCGGCGAAACAGCAACTGGGGGACGGGCGTCCGGCGGACTTGGAGACGCCCTGGACCGGATCGAAAAAGGAAGTTTCCAGGGCTGAGGCAAGGAAGGAGATGGCAATGTCGCTGGCCACCTCGCCCGCGTTGTAGCCGCCCATTCCATCCGCCAGGATCACCAGTCCGCGGGCCGGGTTGATGAACACCACGTCCTCGTTGCGTTCGCGCACCATCCCCGGGTCGGTCCGGGCGACGATCTCCAGCGCCTTGCTCATCGTGGTAGCCACGTCATTTTTCCATCAAATCTGGGAACCGCGATCGCGCGCGCCATGTGGGTGAATGGAAGAAAGACCGGAAAAGCTTGCCATCAGGCAACCTCAATAAAATCAATGGAAGAAATGAGTGCTCGATTTCCGTTTCCAGATTGAAAAAACATCGTCTCCAAACGCGGGTCTCAAGTTTCGGCGACCGCTCTATTTTCCTAGCAATTCCCCAGGACAGTCAATCGCGGCGGAAAAACTTTCGCCGCTTTCGCGGGCAAACGCCCGGAAAAATCCGCTTTCGCCCGCTTTTGCCCGCTTCCACCCGTCGCCCCCGCGTTTTTTCACGGCCCGCGGGACGAATCAGCCGCCGTAGGGCAGTTCGACGCCCAGCCCCTGCTCGCGCGCCAGGGTCTCGATCCGGACGGCCAGCGAGAGGTCCTGGATGGCCAGGCCCTGCGACTCGAACAGGGTGATGTCCTCGGGCTTCGCGCGGCCCGGATGGCGTCCGAGGATCACCTCGCCCAGCTCGACCAGTTGGCGTTCGCCGAGCCGCCCTTTCTCAAAGAGCGGCAGCAGGTCGCCGGCCTCCTTGAGCGCCGTGTCGACACTGTCGACGACGATCGGCCGGCAGAGCCTGAGCACGTCCTCGCCGATTTCGCGGCGAATCAGCGCATTGGAGCCCGCGGCGTTGATATGCGCGCCCGGCGACAGCCAGGCGGCGTCGAACAGCGGAGAAACGGCCGTGGTGACGGTGCCGACGATGTCGCTGCCGCGCACGGCGTCCTCGGGAGACGCCGCCGGAACGACCTCGATCCCCAGGCGGGCGGACATCCTGGCGCAGAACGCCGCCAGGCGTTCCGCGTTGCGCGCGCAGACCTTGACCTTGCGCAGCCTGCGCACCGCCGCCTGCGCCTCGACGTGGCCCTCGGCCTGCCAGCCCGCGCCGAACACGCCCAGCACTTCGGCGTCCGGCCGCGCCAGATGGCGCGTGGCCACGCCCGACGCGGCACCGGTGCGCATCATGCCCAAGGTGTCCGCCGCCAGCACCGCCCGCAAGGCGCCGCTGGCGGCGCTGAACACATGCACCAGGAAACGCACGCCCGAGCGATTGCTGGTGTAGGCCTTGTAACCGATCGCGTCGCGTCCGGGCAAGGCGCCCTGCAGGATATGCAGCGCGGTCTGCGGCAGCCGCGTGCGCTGGCGCGGGACGTCGACGGCCCGGGCCAGCGAAAGTTCCCGGTGGGCTTCCTCGACCGCCTCGATGGCCAAGGGCATGGTCAATAATCGACGGACATCGTCTTCACTCAGAAACAGCGCCATGATTCCTCCGATAGTTTGTCCCGATCCGGGTCGATCGACACTCGTATGTTACCGCATCGTCCACGCCTATTCAGAGGACAGAGGACAGTTCAGTTACCGGGCGCTTCGCGCCCGCAAATATTACTGTCTTCTGTCTTCTGTCTTCTGATCACTGGAACCGCTGGGCGGCCGCCATCTCGTTCGCGCGCCGGCGTTCCTGCCGGGCGATCAGGTAGCTGGCGATCGTCACGCCGATGGAAACGATGAGCACCACGACGGTCGCGATGGCATTGACCGAAGGATTCAGGCCCAACCGGGCGCGCGAGAAGATCACCAGCGGCAGGGTGGTCGACCCCGGCCCCGAAAGGAAGGCGGACAGCACCACGTCGTCCAGGGACAGCGTGAACGTCAGCAGCCAGGCCGCCAGCAGCGCCTGCGCGGTCATCGGCAGGGTGACCAGGAAGAACACCTGCCAGGGCTTGGCGCCCAAATCCTGGGCCGCCTCCTCCAGTTGCGGATTGAGATCCTTCAGGCGCGCGTGGATCACCACCGTGGCGTAGGCCATGCCGAGCAGCAGGTGGCCGAGCCAGATGGTCGCCATGCCGCGCTCCGGCACCCCGAGAAGGCGCTGCAGCGAGACCAGCATGAGCAGCAGCGACAGTCCGACGATGACGTCCGGCATCACCAGCGGCGCGCTGACCATGCCGGAAAACAGCGTGCGCCCGAAAAAGCGGGGATAACGGTGCAGCGAGGCCGCCGCCAGGCTGCCGAGGACGACCGCCGCGGTGGCGGTCAGGGTGGCGATTTTCAGCGACAGCCACAGTCCTTCCTTGAGATCGGTGTCGGTGGTCAGCGCCCGGTACCAGCGCAGGCTGAAGCCGCCCCACACGTTGGGCACGGTCGAGTCGGTGAAGCTGTAGACCACGAGCGAAGCGATCGGCAGGAAAAGGAAAGCGTAGACCAGCAGCATCCACAGCCGCGACAATATCCTCGACGCGCGCCCGGTGCTCACGACGCCTCCCGCGCGCGCGCCTGGTTGCGCCCGAAGATGGCCAGCGGCACGATGATCACCAGGATCATCACCACGGCGACCGCCGAGGCCATCGGCCAGTCATTGTTGGAGAAGAATTCGTCCCAGAGCACGCGGCCGATCATCAGCGTCTCCGGCCCGCCGAGCAGTTCGGGGATGACGTATTCCCCGACGCAGGGGATGAACACCAGCATGAAGCCGGCGACGATGCCCGACCGGGACAGCGGCACGGTGATCCGCCAGAACGCCTGCCAGGGCGTCGCGCCCAGGTCCTGCGCCGCCTCGATCAGGCGCAGATCCATCCGCGAGAGCGTGGCGTAAAGCGGCAGCACCATGAACGGCAGGTAGGTATAGACCATGCCGATGAGCAGGCTGAACGGGCTGTACATCAATTGCTCCGCCGACGGAACCAGGCCGAGCCAGGCCAGCGCGTGGTCGACGCCGAGGGCGTGGATCGGCGCGCCGACCCAGCCGTTCGGTTCGAGCAGGCTCTTCCACGCATAGACGCGCAGTAGGAAGCTCGTCCAGAACGGCAGCATGACGCCCATCAGCAAGGCGGGCTGCCAGCGCCGCTCGCTACGCGCCATGAAGTAGGCGAACGGATAGCCGACGGCCAGGCACGCCGACGCGGTGACCAGCGCGTACTTGACCGACACCAGGTAGGTGGCGAAATACAGGTCGTCCGTCGCCAACTGCACGAAGCTCGCCAGGTGAACGCGAAACGTCAGCGCGTCGTCCGCCAGCGTCAGCAGCGGCGTGATCAAGGCCCCGTCCATCTGCGCCAGGCTGATGCGCAACACCAGCAGGAACGGCAGCAGGAAAAAGAGGCTCAGCCAGAAAAACGGCACGCCGATCACCGCCGCGCGCAAACCGGGTTTCCAATCACCGCTTGGAATGGACATGGCTTTCAGGTATCAGAGGACAGGAATCAGGGATCAGATCGGTCAGCGAAGGCTTCGCCTTCGGTAGGAGGGGGTGGAGATTCACGGGTTTGTTCCTTTTGATTGCGGCGCGGCAGCGCCGGTAATTTTTTCTGATCCCTGATTCCTGATTCCTGATCTCTGACTGAAAAACACGGTACTCAGAGCAAAACTGCGTCCTGACAGCAGATGATGAGAATCCGTGCCGCTTGGTCACGGATTTCTGCCCAAGGGCGATATTTGTCAGATTGCCACCACTTAACGAACGCCGCTTCATCCGGCCATTTTTGGATAGCGATGGCGTCCCAATTTTCTGTACCTAGTACAGGGGTATTCTGAATTGAGCGAAACACCAGTTGACCACCATACTGTGCAATAGTCGGCAAATGACCTTTCATATATTGGGTGAACAGGTTGGTATCTGTGATACGGGCAAGGATCAGATAATAGGTGCTCATAGTATTCTCCTAGTCAAGATTTAAGCAAGTGTAGGTTGGGTAAGCCGCGTAGCGGCGCAACCCGACATTCGTCCGTCCGGCGCGGAAACTCCGCTTGATTTGATGAACAATCGTCGGGTTGCGCTTCGCTTACCCAACCTACCTTCTGACCTCTGACACCCGAACTCAGCCCGCATAGGCTGGGGTGAGCGAAGCGAACCCCAGCGTCAGATGCCAGAAGACAGGAATCAGGGATCGGATCGGTCAGCAAAGGCTTCGCCTTCGGTATGAGGGAATGGAAATCCACGTGTTTGTTCCTTTTAATTTCGGCGCGACAGCGCCGGTAACTTTTTCTGACACCTGACATCTGACCTCTGACATCTAACTATACGTGCTGCTTCGGCTTTGCTTCAATTCAATACCCAGAATTTTCGCCTGGCGTTGCGCATAGAGCTTGTCCGCCTGGAACAGGTTGCTTTTCCTGGCGTCGATGATGGCTTTTTCGTCGTCGGCCAGACGAGACTTGTCCAGGTTGTTGAGACGTGCGTAATGAGACTTGAACGCTTGCCTCGCTTCATCCAGCGGCAAGCCCTTCTCGCGGTTTTTGGGGAGACTGTAGGCTTCGTTCACGCGCTCGTAGCGGCTTTTATCGTCGACAATCGCCAAAAGCTTTTCCGTGGCGTTCAGTTCCGACAGGGCGGCATTGAGGCTGGATTTCATGCCCTCGCTGTTGGCGTAATGCTCAAGATCGCCTTCGACAATGGTTTTTTCGGCCGCCACCATTAATTCCAGCTTGCCACTTCTGCCGACTTCTTTCATCTGTTGCAGAAGATCGTCGCGCGTTTTGTGTAAGCGCTTTGTCGCCGCCGCAGCCAGTTGCGCTTTCGTCCAACCCGCTTCCTGCGCCAGTAGGCGCGTTAATGGAAGTAATTCATTCTTCATTCGTCAAGCCAATTCTCGCCGTATGCCCGGTTGGCTTCACCGATGCACAAGAAATTTTGTTCCCGCACAAAATCAGCGCCCAAAACACGCTTCATGGTCATTAGCGAATAGGCCGGAAGATCGGCATAGCGCAACCACGCCCACGCGGTTTCTTCGTCTCCGGCGTCCCCTGCGGCCTGCGATTCCGCCAGATAGATTTCGCTCTGCGTCAGCCCTTCCCGCTCGGCGTCGGCCAGGTAGCTCTTGGGTATTTTGTTCATGATGTTCCTCCTCATAGGCCATTCAGTATCCAGATACCAGATGTCGGATGACAGGAATCAGGAATCGGATCGGTCAGCGAAGGCTTCGCCTTCGGCATAAGAACGTGAAGATTCACGGGTTTGCTCCTTTTAATTACGGCGCGACAGCGCCGGTAATATTCTCTGATCCCTGACCTCAATGCGTCAGCACGACCTGCGCCGACGGCGGCCAGTAGGCCCATATCGTGTCGCCCCAGGTCGGTTTGCCTTCGCGGTTGCGCAGGTCGTTTTCCTCGCTGACCTTGAGCCGGGCGCCGCTGGGCAGGTCGAGGAAATAGACGCTGAAGCTGCCGAAGTAGGCCATTTCCTTGACCACGCCCTGGACGCGGTTGTGCGGACCCGGCGGTTCCTCCCGGCTCAGGTAGATCTTTTCGGGCCGCAGGGCGACGCTGACTCCCATGCCGAGATGCCCGGTAATGCCGTGGCCGACGAAATGCGAGCAGTCCGCGCATTCGATGGTCACCGAACTCGACTGGTCGTCGACCACCACGCCTTCCATCAAGTTGGCGTTGCCGATGAAATCCGCGACGAAGCGGCTGTTGGGCGTCTCGTAGAGTTCGCTGGGCGAGTCGACCTGCAACAGCACGCCTTCGTTCATCACCCCGATGCGGTCGGCCATGGTCATGGCTTCTTCCTGGTCGTGCGTGACCATCACGCAGGTCACGCCGACGTCCTTGACGATGCCTACCAGTTCGATCTGCGTCTCCTCCCGCAGTTTCTTGTCCAGCGCGCCGAGCGGCTCGTCGAGCAGCAGAAGTTGCGGCCGCTTGACCAGGCTGCGCGCCAGCGCCACGCGCTGCTGCTGCCCGCCCGAAAGCTGGTGCGGCTTGCGGCCGCCGAAACGCTCCAGCTTCACCAGCCGGAGCATCGCTTCCACGCGCGCGGCGATCTCGTCCCTGGGCAGGCCGTCGCGGCGCAGCCCGAAGGCGATGTTGTCCCACACCGTCAGGTGCGGAAACAGCGCGTAGGACTGGAACATCATGTTGATCGGCCGCTGGTAGGGCGCCAGCCCGGCGATGTCCCGCCCGTTCAGGATGATCCGTCCCGAGCTTGGCGCCTCGAATCCCGCCAGCATGCGCAGCAGGGTCGTCTTGCCGCAGCCGGAAGGTCCGAGCAGGGCGAAGATTTCTCCACGCACGATGTCCAGGCTGAACGAATCGACCGCCCGGACGGCGCCAAAATCCTTGACGAGCTCGCTGACTTGCAGGAAATGCTCGTCGGAAACCGGGGGAGTAGACGCCATCGCCGCGTTATCGGTTGGCTTTGAAGTTGGTGAACGTGCGCGTGATGATGCGCCGCGTCGCCTGCTCCGGCGCGCCGGGCGGCAGCATGGTCTCGAGCGCCTCGGCCGAGAGGAACACCGCGCCGTTGGCCGCGATCTCCGGCTTCACGAACGGCAGGGACGCCTTGTTCGGATTGGCGAAGAAAACCGTGTTGCTCAGGCTGGCATGCACTTCCGGACGCAGGATGTAGTCGATCCATTTATAGGCGTTGTCGACATTCCTGGCGTCCTTGGGAATGACCATCACGTCGAAGAACAGCAAGCCGCCGATCTTTGGAACGAGCACCTGGATGTCCTGCCCGGTCTGGTTCTCCTTCGCCCGCTGGGAGGCGATCATGATGTCCCCGGACCATCCCAGCGCGACGCAGAGGCCGCCCTTGGTCATCTGCTCGATGTAGTCCGAGCCTGAGCCGACGAAGCGCGTCACGTAGGGACGGATCGTTTTCAACAGCTTGCCGGCTTCGGCGTAGTCCGCCGGTTCCTTGCTGTAGGGGTCCTTGCCGATGTAGTGCAGTACGATGGGCATCACTTCCGAGGCCGAATCGAGGATGGATACGCCGCAGCTCTTCAGCCGGGCCGCGTATTCCGGCTTGAAGACGAGATCCCAGGCGTTGTCGGGAAGCGCCGCGCCGCCCAGCGCCTGCCGCACCTTGTCGACGTTGATGCCGACCGTCGTATACCCCCACAGCCAGTCGACGAGATGCTCGTTGCCGGGGTCCATTTTGGCCAGTTGAGCCTGGATGGCCGGATCGAGGTTCTTCAGGTTGGGCAGCCGGCTCTTGTCCAGTTTCTGGAGCAGGCCGGCGGCGATTTGCTGCTTGGCGAAATGCGAACCGGGAACGACCACGTCGTAGCCTGAATTGCCGGCGACCAGCTTGGCGTGCAGCGACTCGTTGCTGTCGAAAAGGTCGTAGCGGACCTTGATCCCCGTTTCCTTCTCGAAATTGGCGATGGTGTCCGGAGCGATGTAGTCCGCCCAGTTATAGACGTTCAGGACGCCCGCGTCCTGCGCCGCCGCCCCCATCCCCACGCCCACGGCCAGCAGGCCGGCGGCCAGCCGCTTGAAGCCCATGAAACTCGTTTTCACCGATAGCCTCCTTCAAGGAAAACAGAACCGAAAGCTTGCGCCATTTAGCGCTGGAAAAAACCATCAAGAACGGCGTCGAAAAACCAAGCAATTAGCGCGCCGTCCGGAAACCCATCCCCCATCCCGGCGGGCGTCGCGGTCATGACAGGCATGGCAGTTTACGCAACTTGCGCCGGTTTGGAGCGTTTTCGTATCCAGTATCGACACCCCTGGGAGCGCGGGGCGCCAGCCCCGCAACAGTAGTGGCGATGTGATGGCGCGGGTCAAAAGCGGGGCGGGCGCCCCGCTCTCCCAGAGAAGATCACGCGCAAGCGCCAAAGCGGCCAGCATGGAAAAAGTTGGTGCGGCGCGCGCCTCGGCGGCGCAAATCGCGCACCATTTTGGTGAACACGCCGCTCCGCCGCGCTTCCCGGGATACCGTGCCGACAGGCTCAACGCTCCCGCCCTCCTCCCTTACCCCTTACCCCGGCGGAACAGCAGCCAGAGGGAGACGCAAAACAGCGCGAAGAAACAGACCCCCGACCAGTTGGCCAGCGACAGGCCAAGGAATATCCAGTCCTTGTCCTTGCACAGGCCGGTCACCATGAACATCGAGGGCCAGCCGCCGCTCAACCAATCGACCAGCCGCTCGACCAGCGTCGGATCGCCGAAGCCGCATTCGACCGCGTCCTGCGGCGCGTACTGCATCCAGCTCTGCTTGCCGGCGGCGAACACGCCGCCCAGCGCCGTCAATCCCGAGAGCAAGGCCCACGGCCTGCGCCATCCCGGGAACACCGCCCCGCCAAGCCCGAAAAATATCAGCATCATATAGAGCAGGCGTTGGAAATTGCACCAGTAGCAGGGCTGCAAACGGAATACCTCGCCGAGCGCCAAGGCTCCCGACAAGGCTCCCAGCGACACCGCGGCCAAACCGCCGAACACCACTCTGTGCGAAATACGCATGCGCTCACCCCCAAGCCGATTCGATTGCGGATTCTAGCAGGCCAGCGGCTTGGCGACGCGCTGCCCGCTTGCGCCGATCATCGGGTATCATTCCATCATTATTTCACTTCGTTGCCGCAAGGTCTCGATACGCTCGGGGAACAGCAGACGAAGGACCGTCCAGTTTTGCGCCGGGTGCTTCGCGCCCGTGATTACTGTCCTCGGTCCCCGGTCTCCTGTCCCCGGAAAATCACACCGGAGTTGGTATTACGATGAAAACACGCATCCTGCTGGTCGAGGACGACGATCGCTTGGCCAAGCTGACGGCCGAATACCTGAAAAAGAACGACTTCGACGTCACCATCGAGGTGCGTGGGGACACCGCGGAAACGCGCATCCTGGCCGACGACCCGGATCTGGTGATCCTGGACATCATGCTGCCGGGCAAGGATGGCTTCGAGGTCTGCAGCTCGGTGCGCGCCAGATACAAGGGCGTGATCCTGATGCTCACCGCGCGCGACGAGGATCTCGACCAGATTCTCGGGCTCGAACTGGGCGCCGACGACTACCTGACCAAGCCGGTCCAGCCGCGCCTGCTGCTGGCGCGCATCAAGGCCCTGCTGCGCCGGACGCCGGCCGCCTACGGCAGCGCGGACGGGCACGAGCAGGACGACGAGGCGGAACTCTCCTTCGGCAATTTCCGCATCAGCCAGGCGACGCGCAGCACTTATCTCGGCGACGAGATGATCGACCTGACCACCGCCGAATTCGACCTGCTCTGGCTGCTGGCGCTCCATGCCGGGAACATCCTGTCGCGCGACGATCTCTTGCAGCAGTTGCGCGGCATCGGCTTCGACGGGCTCGACCGGTCGATCGACGCCCGTATTTCCCGGCTGCGCCGCAAGCTCGGCGACGACCCGGAAAACCCGACGCGCATCAAGACCGTGCGCGGCAAGGGCTACCTGTTCAGCAAGCATGACTGGCAATAAGCGCGACAGCGACAGCAGCAGCCTGCTCAACGTTTTCGGCGGCTACAAGCACTCCCCGTGGCGCGGCGGCTACAGCCTGTCGCGCCTGTTCCTGAGCTTCTACCTCCTGGTAATGGGCTCGTTCGTGGCCTTCGTCTTCGTCGCCGACTTCGTCATCTCGTCTACGCTCAAGGGCATCACCAACGACTACACCAGCCGTTTCATGCGCGGGACGATCGTGCTGATCGAAGACGCGCTGTTCCGGGAACAACGCTCGGAATGGCCGGCGCTGATCAAGAAGATCGACGCGCAGTTTTCCTACCGGCTGAAGATCGTCGATCGCTGGTCGCTCAAGCTCAAGCCGAAGCAGGGCGAAAGACTCGACGCCGGCGAGCTGGTCGTCGACCCCGACGGCGACATCATCTACCACCGCCTGAAACTGACGCCCCAGATTCTGGTCGTCGGCCCCTTCAACCCCGACGCCAATTCGGACCGGGCGCACGTCATGCCGTTCGACCTGCGCCTCCGGCTGTTGACCTGGAGCCTGATCGGCCTGTTCGTGGCGGTTGGCGTCTGGCTCTGGGTGCGCCCCGTCTGGCGCGATCTCGAGGCGCTGCGCAAGACCGCGTGGGCGCTCGGAGAAGGACATTTCGAGCGGCGCGCGCCACAGGCCAAGAACAACGCCTTCGACCTGCTGACCGACACGATGAACGGCATGGCCGAACGCATCCAGCGCCTGATCGCCACGCAGAAGGATCTGTCCAGCGCCATTTCGCACGAGCTGCGCACGCCGATCGCGCGCATCCGTTTCGCCCTCGAAATACTGGCCGAAACCCAGGAAAAGGAAGAACGCGAACGCATGTGGCGGATGATGGAGGAAGACCTCGACGAACTGGACGAGCTGATCGAATCCGGCCTGGCGTATTCGCGCTTCGAGTACGAGCAGCCGGAACCGCGCCTGACATCGGTCGAATTCGCCGCCTGGCTGACCGAGGAAGTCAATTCGCTGCGCATCCTCTCGCGCCACATCGAGCTTTCGATCGACATGAGCGCCCTGCCGCCGGGACAATGCGTCGAGCTCGACCTGAAAAGCATGCCTTACGCCGTGACAAACCTGTTGCGCAACGCCATGAAATACACCCGCAAAAGGATCGTGGTCAGCGCCCGGGTCGTGGGCAAGAACATCCGGGTGCATGTCGACGACGATGGCATCGGCATCCCGCCCGACGAGCGCCAGCGCATCTTCGCCGCGTTTACCCGTCTCGACCGCTCGCGCGACCGGACCACCGGCGGCCACGGCCTGGGCCTGGCGATCGTGCGCCTGGTGCTGGAACAGCACGGCGGCACGGCCTTCGCCGACGATTCGCCGATGGGCGGCGCGCGTCTCACGCTGAGCTGGCCAGTGTCACACAGCGTTACACAACTCTGACGAAAGCGTCGAAGACAAGCGCCCCCAAGTTAATTACCCTCTTGCACGCATGGATAAGCCTGATTGAGGTCTTTGGCATGCTCATGAGCTTTCAACTCCCTTCTTCTTGTGTCAAGGACATGCCGTGCCAGGACTTTTCGCACCGCCTGACCGGGTCAGGCCGCATCGTAGTCATGATGAAGTCATCCAGGGGAAAACCCGCTTGAGAACCGTGTCCTCCCG
>JAISQQ010000316.1 GCA_031274075.1 Accumulibacter sp. | reverse complement strand
CGTTCCGAAGTAAGCTTGAAGCCTGCCTCTGCCGCGACAGGTTTTCACGCGGCGTCCGGCAAATGTAAACTGGTGTCACTCACCGCGAATAAGTGAACTATAGGCGAACTGTGCGATGTCCGATCCTGTCGACCTGCTTATCGAAGCCAAGTGGATCATTCCCGTCGAACCGGCCGGTATGGTTCTTGAAAACCATGCCGTCGCCGTCGATCAGGGGCGAATTGTTGCGGTTTTACAACAGTCGCAAGGAAAATTTCGCTTCGCCCCCCGCAAAGTGACGCAACTGCATGACCATGTCCTTATTCCGGGCCTGGTCAATCTGCACACGCATGCCGCAATGACGCTGCTGAGGGGCCTTGCGGACGATCTCCCGCTGGCTGCCTGGCTGCGTGATCATATCTGGCCGGCGGAAGCAAAATACGTCTCGCCCCAGTTCGTCTACGACGGCAGCTTGCTGGCCGGCGCGGAAATGCTGCGCGGCGGCGTTACCTGTTTCAACGACATGTACTTTTTCCCGCAGGCCACGGTGAAAGCCGCGCAGGCCTTGGGAATCCGGGCGGTGGTGGGGTTGATCGCGACGGACTTTCCGAGCGCCTACGCCGCCGACGCGGACGATTACCTGGCCAAGGGCCTGGCGGTGCGCGACGAATTCCGCGACAGCCCGCTGCTCGGTTTTTGCCTGGCTCCGCACGCCCCCTACACGGTCAGCGACCGCAGTTTCGAGAAGGTGCTGACCTTCGCGGAGCAGTGCGAGCTTCCGCTTCATGTGCATATTCACGAAACGCGGAAGGAAATCGAGGACAGCCTGAGGCTTTTCGGGATGCGGCCGATCGAGCGCCTGCGCCGTCTCGGCGTGCTTGGGCCGGGATTGGTCGGCGCCCACGCCGTTCATCTGGAAGACCATGAAATGCAGCTTCTGGCCCAGCACGGTTGCTCGGTGGCGCATTGCCCCGGCTCCAACCTCAAGCTTGCCAGTGGCATCGCGCCGATCGTCCAGATGCTCCGCAGGGGCGTAAACATCGGCCTTGGAACCGATGGCGCGGCGAGCAACAATCGCCTGGACATGCTCCAGGAAATGCGTCTGGCGTCGATCCTGGCCAAGGGGTCCAGCGGGCAGGCCGACGCCGTGGGCGCGCACCGCGCGCTGCGCATGGCGACGCTCGATGGCGCGCGCGCGCTCGGCCTGGACAGGGAAATCGGCAGCATCGAAGCCGGCAAGTCGGCGGATTTTTGCGCCATCAGGATGGATGACTCGCTATTGGCGCCGTGTTACGATCCAGCATCACTCCTCGCCTATTCGGCGGGACGTGAACATGTGTCGGATGTATGGGTAGCCGGAAAGGCGTGCGTTTCCAATGGAGCCTTGCTCTGCTGCAGCATGATCGAGTTGAAAAATCTGGCAGTTTTGTGGCAGAATCGGATTCGTTCGTGAAATTGTTTCCTGGTCTTTCTCAACAATGAGTCGCAACAAGCCGTTTGGACAAATCCGCAGGCTCTAATCAACACTAACGAGGTAAATCGAGATGAATAAAACAGCAAAACATTCCGTGATGGCCCTGCTGGCCGTAACCCTTGGCCTGTGCGCCTCGTTGGCGCAAGCTCAGGCCGTTGACCGCGTCTATGCCATCGATGGCCGTGGCGAGGTCGTGATCGATCCGTACGGCCTTTGCTGGCGGACCAGCTACTGGACGCCGGCCGCCGCCGCCAAGGATCCCGCTGCCGCCCAATGCGACAAGGATCTGCTGCCGAAGCCGGCGGTCGCTCCGGTTGCCACGCCCGCCGCCGCTCCCAAGGCTCCGGCCGTCGACCCGGTCGGCGTCAAGGAGACCATTGCCGCCGACGCGCTGTTCGACTTCGACAAGGCGGTGCTGCGTCCCGAAGGCCGGGCCAAGCTTGACGACGTCGTCGCCAAGTCTGGGCAACTCGCGCTTGAAGTCGTCATCGCCGTTGGCCACGCCGACCGCCTCGGCGGCGCCGCCTACAACCAGAGACTGTCCGAAAGGCGCGCCGCCGCCGTCAAGGACTATCTGGTCGGCAAGGGCATCCCGGCCAACCGCATCTACACCGAAGGCAAGGGCAGCAAGCAGCCGGTGACCAAGCCCGGCGATTGCAAGGGACCGAAGAGCGCCAAGGTCATCCAGTGCCTGCAACCCGACCGCCGCGTCGATATCGAACTCATCGGCACCCGCACCCGCCGGTAATCGATTCGGTATGATGAAAGCCCTGCTTCGGCAGGGCTTTTTATTGCCCACAGGACGGACGCCATGCCCAACGCCGACTCTCTGGAAATCGCCAAATTCAGCCGGAACGCTCATTACTGGTGGGATTTGCAGAACGAATTCAGGCAGCTGCACGAAATCAATCCCTTGCGCCTGTCCTGGATCGAGCGGCATGTCGCGCTGGCCGGCAAGACGGCGCTGGACGTCGGCTGCGGCGGCGGTATCCTGTCCGAAAGCCTGGCGCTGCGCGGCGCCAGCGTCACCGGCATCGACCTTTCCGAAAGGGCGCTCGGCGTGGCCAGGCTCCATCTCCTGGAAAGCGGGCGGACGGTCGACTATCGGCTGGCGTCCGCCGAGGATCTGGCCCGGCAAATGCCCGGCGCTTTCGACGTCGTCACCTGCATGGAAATGCTCGAACACGTTCCCGACCCGGCGAGCGTCGTCGCGGCGTGTTCGGCGCTGGCCAAGCCCGGTGGCCACGTCATCTTTTCCACCTTCAACCGCAATCCAAAGTCGTATCTGTTCGCCATCGTCGCCGCCGAGTACGTCGTCGGATTACTGCCCAGGGGGACGCACGACTACGCGCGCTTCATCAAGCCATCGGAACTCTCGCGCTGGGCCAGGAACAGCGGACTCGAAGCAGACGAACTGATCGGCCTGGGCTACAACCCGCTGAGCAAAAAATACCGCCTTTGCGGCAACGTCGGCGTCCACTACCTGATGCACGCGACCCGAACGTCTTCGTAGAATGGAAATCCGATAATTCATTGAAAGCACGAAGGCAATGTTTTTGAACTGAGGGCGGAAACGAAATGACGCCGTCGCCGGGAAAAAACCACCATCAGTCTTCGGCGCGAACCGCGTCGGCCCAACAGTTCGGAGTCTCGTACAGCCGCACCCGCTCGAGCCGCAGGTGGTTTCCATAACTGTCCCGGTAGGCCGCGTCGAGGATCCGGAACGCTTTCTCGGCCAGGTTTTCGACCGTCGGCACACAGTCGAGGATCACCGTCTTGTGTCCGGGAAGCGTGGCCAGGAATTCGACGACCGGCGCGTCGCCTTCATGGACGAGGAAAGCATGATCCCACGAGTCGACCAGCCGGCTCTTCGCCAGCGCCTTGACTTCGGAAAAATCCATGACCATGCCGTTGGCGGCGTCTCCCGCCCGGCGGATGATTTCCCCGGAAAGCGTCACCTCGAGCGCGTAGCGGTGGCCGTGCAGATGCCGGCATTGGCTTTCGTGATCGGGAATACGGTGGCCGGCGTCGAATTCCAGGCGGCGGGTGACAAGCATGGCATACTCGGGAAAAAAACCGCGCGATTATATCATCGGGGACTGGCCTCTATCCCCATCCCCGGTTCTCCCAGGTGACACCATGCTCAGCATCCGCGACCACAGCCGCGACAGCGCCGGAATGAAATACGTCTACCCGGTGGTCTCGCGCCGCGCCGGGGGCGTGTCGATCGGCATCAACCTCAACGTCAATAATGCCTGCAATTGGGCGTGTATCTACTGCCAGGTTCCCGGCCTCAAGCGTGGCGGGCCGCCCCCGGTCGATCTGGCGCGGCTCGAAGCCGAGTTGCGCGATTTTCTGCGCGGCGCGGTCTCCGGAGATTTTCTCGAGCGGAACGCGCCGCCCGGATTCCGGCAACTCGTCGATCTGGCTTTCTCGGGCAACGGCGAACCGACGAGCGCCCGCGAATTTCCGCAAGCCGTAGACGTCGCCGGCCGGCTGCTCAAGGAATTCGGCCTGCCCGGCCTCAAATTGCGCCTGATCAGCAACGGCAGCCTGATGCACCAGGCGGGCGCGCGGCGGGGAATCGCCCGCATCGGCGAACTGGGAGGCGAGATATGGTTCAAGATCGACCGGGGAACGAGCGCGGGCATCCTGCGCGTCAACGGCGCCCGCACGACGCCCGACAAGATCCGGAAAGCGGTCTCGATCTGCGCGCGGCGCGCGCCCACCTGGATTCAGACCTGCCTGTTCTCCATCGACGACCAGCCCCCCGACCCGATGGAGTTCGACGCCTACCTCGAACTCATCGCCTCGATCAAAAAACAGATCGAAGGCGTGCATCTCTACGGACTCGCCCGACCTTCCCTGCAGCCGGAAGCAAAGAGGCTTTCGACGCCAAGCGCCGAAAGCCTCTCGTCATTCGCCCGGCGCGTCGCCGCGCTGGGCATCCGGGTCATTGCGAACCCTTGATCAGCCGGCCTTCCTTCGGGCCTTGGCCGCCTTTTTCAGAGCCTTGTACAGTTCGGGATCCTCGCTCTTGAGCAGGTCTACGATGTCCACATCGTCGCGCTTGATGCGCTGGATGTCGATCTGCTCGACATGGACGAGGCGAAGCAATTCACGCACCGGCCGCGGCATGCTGCGGCCACTCTCGTAACGCGATCCGCCACTTTGCGTCACGCCGATCCTCGACCAGAACTGCTGCTGGTTCAAGCCGAGTTTGCGACGGATTTCGCGCGGCTCGCTGATTTTATCGTTCGTCTTCGCTGTATTCATTGATGTCCTTTCACCTGGCTGTACGCCATCGCTGGAGTTCGTTTCGTGAAGTCCCATCGCCGCCCTTCCACCCTGGCGAGCATGCGATTTTCATCACCGTGCGGCGACTGTAGCACAAGAACATATGTTGTTGCAAGTAGCATGCAAACAGTTGTTTTGCATAGATTCGAGAGCGGCGAAAACGAGGAATTCTCCTTGTGTTTCAAATAAACAATGCGCTAGAATCGCCCGGTTTCCTTACCCACTCCTGGATTGCGAATGGCTCTGATAGTGCAGAAATTCGGCGGCACGTCGGTCGCGTCGACCGAGCGGATCAAGAACGTTGCCAAACGGGTGGCCCGCTGGAAAGCCCGGGGACATGACATCATCGTGGTTCCGTCGGCCATGTCCGGCGAAACCAATCGCCTGATCGCGCTGGCCAGGGAGATTTCGGCGGCGCCGGACCCCCGCGAGCTGGACGTGGTCGCCTCGACCGGCGAGCAGGTGACCATCGGCCTGCTGGCCATGGCCTTGAAGGAAGAAGGCGTAAAGGCGAAGAGCTACACCGGCGCGCAGGTGCGCGTGCTGACCGACAGCACCTTCACCAAGGCGCGCATCCAGCGGATCGACGACCAGAAAATCCGCGAGGATCTGGCCGGCGGATGCGTCGTAGTCGTCGCCGGATTCCAGGGCGCCGACGAGCACGGCAACATCACGACGCTCGGACGCGGCGGTTCCGACACCTCGGCCGTCGCCCTGGCGGCGGCCCTGAAGGCCGACGAGTGCCAGATCTACACCGACGTGGACGGCGTTTACACGACCGATCCCCGCGTCGAACCC
This sequence comes from Accumulibacter sp., assembly GCA_031274075.1. Lineage (GTDB taxonomy): Bacteria > Pseudomonadota > Gammaproteobacteria > Burkholderiales > Rhodocyclaceae > Propionivibrio. The sequence continues at coordinate 659 of JAISQQ010000316.1, read as the reverse complement.
GACGCGCGAAAACTCGACACCATCACTTTCGAGGAAATGCTGGAAATGGCCAGCCTCGGATCGAAGGTCCTGCAAATCCGCTCGGTCGAATTCGCCGGCAAATACAAAGTCAAACTGCGGGTGCTCTCCAGCTTCCAGGACGAAGGCGAAGGCACCCTGATCACCGTTGAGGAAGACAAGCCCATGGAACAGCCGATCATCTCCGGAATCGCCTTCAACCGCGACGAGGCCAAGCTCACCATTCTCGGTATTCCCGACCGTCCCGGCGTCGCGTACCAGTTGCTCGGACCGATCGCGGACGCCAACATCGACGTCGACATGATCATCCAGAACGTCGCCAATGACGAAAGCACGGATTTCTCATTCACCGTCAATCGCGGCGACTACGCCAAAGCCCAGGAAATCCTCAAGGCCACCGCCGAAAAACTCGGCGCGCGCGGCGTGCTGGGCGACAACAAGATTTGCAAGGTTTCCGCCGTCGGCGTCGGCATGCGTTCGCATCCGGGCATCGCCAGCAAGATGTTCGGCGTCCTGGGCCGGGAAGGCATCAACATCAAGATGATCGCCACCTCCGAAATCAAGATTTCGGTCGTCGTCGAGGAAAAATACCTGGAATTGGCGGTACGCGTCCTGCACAAGGCATTCGGCCTGGATAAGGC